>NZ_JAARMC010000019.1:0-91991 GCF_012985595.1 Pseudomonas sp. WS 5411 | reverse complement strand
TAGTGAAACGATGCATCGCCGATGGTAGTGTGGGGTTTCCCCATGTGAGAGTAGGTCATCGTCAAGATTAAATTCCGAAACCCCAATTGCGAAAGCAGTTGGGGTTTTGTTTTGGGCGGTCGAAAAGCGCTGAGGCGATTTGGCGAGCAGTCCAACTCCGCCTGTAACGCCCTTCAATGCTAAAGTCGCTCCCTCGATTTTGCTTTTCCCAAGGAAGCCGTTATGCCGGATGCAACGTCCCTCAGTGCTGGATTTATGGTCGTCCACGGCAATCGCCTGGATGAACTGCGCAGCCTGGTCGTCAGTTGGATGCGTCGTTATCCATTGGCTCCCCTGGAAAACGAAATCGCTCTGGTGCAAAGCAACGGCATCGCCCAATGGCTCAAGCTGGCCCTTGCTGAAGACCCGGAAGAGGACGATCTGGGAGGGTGCGGCATAGCCGCGGCAATCGATGTGCAACTGCCCGGCAGCTTTATGTGGCAGCTCTATCGCATGGTCCTGGGCCGCGATGAAATCCCGGCCAAATCCTTGCTGGATAAAGCCCCACTGACGTGGCGCCTGATGCGCATGTTGCCCGAGCTGATCGACCAGCCGCACTTCGAGCCCCTGCAACGCTTCCTCACCCATGACACTGACCTGCGTAAACGCTACCAACTGGCGGAGCGCCTGGCCGACCTGTTCGACCAATATCAGGTGTATCGTGCCGACTGGCTGGAAGACTGGGCCGCTGGCCGCCACCAGTTGCGCAATGGCCGAGGCGAAGCCAAGCCCTTGAGCCCGGCCAACTGCTGGCAGGCCGAGTTATGGCGCGCGTTGCTGCTGGACGTGGGTGAGGAAGGCATGGCGCAAAGCCGTGCCGGGGTCCACCAGCGTTTTATCGAACGCATTAATAACCTGGACACCGCCCCCCAAGGCCTGCCGTCCCGCGTCATCGTGTTTGGCATTTCCTCCTTGCCCGCCCAGGCCCTTGAAGCCCTGGCCGGCCTGGCCCGTTTCAGCCAGGTGTTGCTCTGCGTGCACAACCCTTGCCGTCACCATTGGTCCGACATCGTCGCCGACAAAGACCTATTGCGAAACGAATACAAACGCCAGGCGCGCAAGACCGGGATGCCCGTCACCATCGACCCGCAAACCTTGCACCAGCACGCCCACCCCTTGCTGGCCGCCTGGGGCAAGCAAGGTCGCGACTACATCAATCTGCTGGACAGCTACGACGATCCCAACAGCTACCGGTCGGCCTTCCGTGACGGACGCATCGACCTGTTCAGCGACAGCGAGCCGACCACCATTCTCAACCAGCTACAGGACGATATCCTCGAACTGCGCCCGCTCCCGGAAACCCGCGAGCGCTGGCCGGCCGTCGATCTGCAGCACGACACCTCGATCCGCTTCCACATCGCCCACAGCGCCCAGCGCGAAGTGGAAATTCTTCACGATCAACTGCTCCAACGCTTCAGCGCGGATCCGACGTTGCGCCCCCGCGACGTTATCGTCATGGTCCCGGACGTTGACAGCTATGCACCGCATATCCGTGCGGTGTTCGGCCAGTTGGACAAGAAAGACCCACGTTTCATCCCCTTCACCCTGACGGACCAGGGCCAACGGGGCCGCGACCCGCTGTTGATCGCCGTCGAACACCTGCTGAAGCTCCCGGACAGCCGTTTCCCGGTCAGCGAAATCCTCGACTTGCTGGACGTTCCCGCCTTGCGCGAACGCTTCGCCATCCAGGAGCGCGACCTGCCCACGCTGCACCGTTGGATAGAAGGCGCAGGCATCCGCTGGGGGCTCGATGCCGAACAGCGCGCAGGCCTGGGCCTGCCCAGTGCGCTGGAGCAGAACAGCTGGAGATTCGGCCTGCGTCGCATGCTGCTGGGCTACGCCGTCGGCAGTGGCGCAGCCTGCGCCGGCATTGAGCCCTATGACGAAATCGGCGGCCTCGACGCGGCGCTGATCGGGCCCTTGGTCGCCCTGCTTGACGCATTGCACGATGCCCACCAAGCCCTGTCACAGCCCGCGACCCCGCAAGCCTGGGGCACACGCCTGCAAGACTTGATGCAGCGCTTCTTCCTGCCCAGCAATGAACACGATGACTATCTGCTGGGTCAGTTGGAGCAACTGCGGGAAGACTGGCTGGAGACCTGCGAGTCCGTCGGCCTGTACGACGAATTACCGCTGACTGTCGTGCGTGAGGCCTGGCTTGCCGGTCTCGACCAGGGCCGCTTGTCCCAGCGCTTTCTCGCCGGTGCCGTGAACTTCTGCACCCTGATGCCGATGCGGGCCATCCCCTTCAAGCTGGTGTGCCTGCTGGGCATGAACGACGGCGACTATCCCCGCGCGCAACCGCCGCTGGATTTCGACCTGATGGGCAGCGACTACCGCCCCGGCGACCGCTCCCGGCGCGAAGACGACCGATACCTGCTGCTCGAAGCCCTGCTCTCGGCGCGCGACCAGCTCTACATCAGTTGGGTCGGCCGCAGCATCCGCGATAACAGCGAGCGCCCGGCGTCCGTGCTGATCGGCCAACTGCGCGATCACCTCGCCAGCGGCTGGCAGCATGCCCAGGAGCAACCGTTGCTGGAGGCGATGACCCAGGAACACCCATTGCAACCCTTCAGTGCGCGTTACTTCCACGAGGGCGATCCACTGTTCAGCTACGCCCGCGAATGGCAGCTGTTACACGAAGTTCAAGACCAGCCCCTCGAAACAACCGGTCTGGCACCCCACATCCAGGAAGAACCCCTGAGCCTGGGCCAGTTGCAGGACTTTTTGCGTAACCCTGTCAGGCATTTCTTCAGCCAGCGCCTCAAAGTATTTTTCGAAGCCGCCGAAGTGCCCCTGGCCGATGAAGAACCCTTCGTCCTCGACGCCTTGCAGCGCTACACCTTGAGCGACAGCCTGCTCGCTGCCGCGCTGACCGACCCGGATCATCTCGAACAAGCCCTGCTGGCCCAAGCGCAACGTCTTCAAGGCAGTGGCCTGCTGCCCATGGTCGGTTTCGGCGAATGCCTGCGCAACGAGCTGATCGAACCCTTGCCTGACTTGCTGCAACGCTACCAGCAACTCCTGGCACTCTGGCCCACGCCACACAATACCGCGGAGCCCGTCAGCTTCGCGCACCAGGGTATTCAACTCGACGGCTGGGTCAGCGGCTTGCACCGGCGCAGTGATGGCGGCTTGCTCAGCGTGACCACCATCCCCAACAGCATCGGCTCGATCAAGACCCGCAAGTGGCATCGCCTGATCCGCCCATGGGTCAACCACCTGGTGGCCTGCGCCTGTGGCCTGCCCTTGAGCACCGGCCTGGTGGCGAGTGACGACACGCTCCTACTGGCGCCACTGGAGCAAAACCTTGCCCAGGATGTGCTTGGCAACCTGCTCCTGGCCTGGCGGGCCGGCATGAGCGAACCACTACCGATCGCGGTCAAGACCGCCTTCGCCTGGCTCGGCCAGACTGATCCGGACAAAGCCCAGGCCGCCGCCCTTAAAGCCTACGAAGGCGATGGCATCACCAGCGATGGCGAGCGCCGCGAAAGCCCGGCCCTCACCCGGCAATTCCCCGACTACGCGGCCCTGGTCGCCAGTGAAGATTTCGAAGGCTGGTGCGAAACCCTGTACCGCCCACTCATCACCGCCCCCTGGCGATCACTGACCAGCGAGGAGGCCCGCTCATGAGCACCAAACCCCTGGCTCTGGCCTTCCCCCTGCGTGGCAGCCAACTGATCGAAGCCAGCGCCGGTACCGGCAAGACCTTCACCATCTCCGCGTTATACCTGCGCCTGGTTCTGGGCCACGGTGGCGATGAGGCGGGTTTTGGCCGCGAATTGCTGCCGCCGCAAATCCTCGTGGTGACCTTCACCGATGCCGCCACCAAAGAGCTGCGTGAACGCATCCGCACCCGCCTGGCACAAGCGGCGCGTTTCTTTCGTGACGAAATCGAACAGCCCGATGCCCTGATCGCCGAGCTGCGTGATCAGTACAGCGCCGAGCAGTGGCCGGGTTGCGCCAACCGCCTCGACATCGCCGCGCAATGGATGGACGAGGCCGCCGTCTCGACCATCCACAGTTGGTGCCAGCGCATGCTGCGCGAGCACGCTTTCGACAGTGGCAGCCTGTTTACCCAGACCCTGGAAACCGACCACAGCGACTTGCTTGGCGAAGTGTTGCGCGACTACTGGCGGCTGTTCTGCTACCCGATGCACGGCGATGCCCTGAACTGGGTCCGCAGCAACTGGGGGGGGCCTGCGGCGCTGATGCCCCGAGTGCGCGCGTTGTTCGGTAGCGAGCGCCCCGGTGATGAACCCCGTGAGCCCGCCGAGTTGATCGAGGCCTGCTTGCACGAGCGCCGCGAGGCCCTGGTGGCGCTCAAGGCCCCCTGGCAGCAATGGGCCGCCGAGTTGCGCGAGATCTGCCTGCAAGCTGTCGCCGCCAAGGCTGTGGATGGTCGCAAGATGCAGGCCCGTTATTTCGAGCCCTGGTTCGAGAAAATCAGCGCCTGGGCCGCTGACGAAACCCTGGAGCAACTGGACATCGGCACCGGCTTCACCCGCCTGACCCCCGAGGGTATGGCCGAAGCCTGGAAGGGCGACGCCCCCCATCACCCCGGCCTGGATGCCATGGCGGGCCTCAAAGCCAGCCTCGACGCCTTGCCCACGCCCGATGCTGCAGTGTTGCAACACGCGGCGGCCTGGGTCGGCAAACGCTTTGAAGAAGAGAAACGCCGGCGTGCCGAAATGGGTTTCGACGACATGCTCATCCGCCTCGACGCCGCCCTGCAAACCGAGGGTGGCGAACGTCTGGCCAGCGTAATCCGCGAGCAATTCCCGGTGGCCCTGATCGACGAATTCCAGGACACCGACCCGGTGCAGTACCGGATCTTCGAAAGCATCTACCGCATCGAAGACAACAGCCCGCACAGCGGCCTGTTCCTGATCGGCGACCCCAAGCAGGCGATCTATGCGTTTCGCGGCGCCGATATCTACACCTACCTGCGCGCCCGCCAGGCCACCGCCGGGCGTTTGCATACCCTGGGCACCAACTTTCGCTCCAGCCATGCGATGGTCGAGGCGGTCAACCACGTGTTCCAGCGTGCGGAATCCGGGCGTGGGGCGTTTCTGTTTCGTACGCCCGACGGCGACAACCCGGTGCCTTTCCAGCCGGTGTCGTCCCAGGGTCGCAAGGAGCAGTTGCAGGTCGATGGCCACACACTGCCAGCCCTGAATATCTGGCACCTGCCCACCGACCAGCCGATCTCCAATGTGCGGTATCGCCAGCAATTGGCCGGCGCGTGCGCCAGCCAGATTGTCGCGTTGCTCAATGGCGGTCAGCAGGGCACGGCAGGGTTTATCAAGGGGGCAGACTTCACTCCCGTGCAACCGTCGAACATCGCCATCCTTGTGCGTGACGGCAAGGAAGCTCAGGCCGTACGCGGTGAACTGGCCGCGCGCGGTGTGCGCAGCGTGTACCTGTCCGATAAGGACTCGGTATTCGCCTCCCAGGAAGCCCATGACCTGCTCGCCTGGCTCAAAGCCTGTGCCGAACCGGATGTCGAGCGCCCGCTGCGCGCGGCCCTGGCCTGCGTCACCCTCAACCTGTCGCTGCCCGAGCTGGAGCAACTGAACCAGGACGAACTGGTCTGGGAGCAGCGAGTCATGCAGTTCCGCGATTACCGCGTGATCTGGCGCACCCAGGGCGTGCTGCCGATGCTGCGGCGTCTGCTGCATGACTTCAAGTTGCCGCAAACCCTGATTGCCCGCAGCGATGGCGAACGGGTGCTGACCAACCTGCTGCACCTGTGCGAGTTGCTGCAACAGGCCGCCGCAGAGCTGGACGGCGAACAAGCGCTGATCCGCCATCTTGCGGAGCACCTGGCGCTCTCGGGCCAGGCCGGCGAAGAGCAGATCCTGCGCCTGGAAAGCGATGAGCAACTGGTCAAAGTGGTGACTATCCACAAGTCCAAGGGCCTGGAATACGACCTGGTCTTCCTGCCGTTTATCTGCTCGGCCAAGCCGGTCGACGGCAGCCGCCTGCCGCTGCATTACCACGATGCCAACGGCAAGTCCCAGGTCAGCCTGAAACCCACCGTCGAACTGATCGCCCAGGCCGATGACGAGCGCCTGGCCGAAGACCTGCGTCTGTTCTATGTGGCGCTGACCCGGGCCAAACACGCCTGTTGGCTGGGCGTGGCTGACCTCAAACGCGGCAATAACAACAGTTCGGTGTTGCACCTGTCAGCCCTGGGTTATCTGCTGGGCGGCGGCGCGGCCCTGGGTGAGTCCGCAGCCCTGGCCCGTTGGCTGATGGATTTGCAGGACGGCTGCGCGGCGATTGCCTACGAGCAAATGCCGGAAGCTGACACCAGTACCTACCAACCTCCGCGCAATGACGCGACCTTGCTCGCGCCCCTGCTGCCCAAGCGCAAGGCCGCGGAAAACTGGTGGATCGCGTCCTACAGCGCCCTGCGCATCGGCGAAAGCATGAGCGCCGCCAGCCTGGAAGCCCCGGAAAGCCCCCAGGCACAGAAGCTGTTCGACGACGAACGCCTGGACCCGGATGCACCGCGCGAAGTCGCCGCGTCTGGCGGGGATATTCACCGTTTCCCACGGGGGCCCAACCCCGGGACCTTTCTCCACGGCCTGCTGGAGTGGGCCGGTAACGAAGGCTTCAACGTAACGGCCGAAGCCATCGAAGATGCCGTTGCCCGGCGCTGCAACCGACGTGGCTGGGAAGGCTGGATCGGCACCCTCAGCGGCTGGCTCGGGCACCTGTTGCAACTGCCGTTGGGCCTGGGCCATGGGCAGGCCTCAGTGACCCTGAGCGACCTGCAGCACTATCAGATTGAAATGGAGTTCTGGTTCGCCAGCCACAAAGTCGATGTGCTCGCCCTCGACCAACTGGTCTGCCAATACACCCATGACGGCGTGTCGCGGGTCGCCGCCGAGCCGGTGTTGCTCAATGGTATGTTCAAGGGCTTTATCGACCTGACCTTCGAACATGACGGCCGCTACTACGTGGCTGACTACAAATCCAACTGGCTCGGCGCCGACGACGCGGCCTACACCCGTGAGGCCATGGAACAGTCGATTCTCGACCATCGCTACGACCTGCAATATGTCCTCTACCTGCTGGCCCTGCATCGCCAGCTCAAGGCGCGCCTGCCGGATTACGATTACGACCGGCATGTGGGCGGCGCGCTCTATCTATTCCTGCGCGGTAGCCAAGCCGTGAGCCAGGGCGCGTATTTCACCCGGCCGCCACGGGAGCTGATCGAACGCCTGGACCTGCTGTTCCAGGGCAAGCCGCAACGGCCCAAGGTCGAACCGGCCTGGGAACAAGGAGTCCTGCTATGAGCCTCTCGACAATGCCGCTGGAGGCACTGGCACCGCTGGATCGCGCTGACGACCTGATGCACCTGCTGGAGCGCTGGGTCGAGCGCGGCTGGCTGCGGGCGCTGGACAAGGCGTTCGTCGGCTTTCTCCACGAACTGGATCCACAGGCCGATCCCCTGATGCTGCTGGCCGCCGCCCTGACCAGTCACCAACTGGGCCACGGCCATGTGTGCCTGGACCTGTTCGAAACCCTGAAGGCCCCGGATTTCGCTCTGTCGCTGCCCCCAGAAGGGGATCTTTCAAGTGGCGTGATGCTGCTGCCCTCGCAATTGCTCGAGGGCCTGGACGGCGCCCATTGGTGCCATGCCCTGGCCGCAAGCCCGCTGGTGGCGCTGGCCGTCGATGGCAGTGCGGCGGCGCAAAGCCGGCCGTTGGTATTGTCGGGCAAGCGCCTGTATCTGCGGCGTTACTGGACCTATGAGCGACGCATCGACAGCGCCTTGCGTCAGCGTCTTGCCGTGCAGGAAGCGGTCTCGGCCGACTTGCCCCAGCGCTTGAATGGCCTGTTCGACCAACCGCCCCCGGACGGCGTGGTCGATTGGCAGAAACTCGCCTGTGCCCTGGCCACGCGCGGTGCGTTCAGCATCGTCACCGGCGGCCCCGGCACCGGCAAGACCACCACGGTGGTGCGCCTGTTGGCCTTGCTGCAGGCACCCGCAGTGGAGCAGGGCACGGCCTTGCGCATCCGCCTGGCGGCGCCCACCGGCAAGGCGGCGGCACGTTTGACCGAATCCATCAGCCAGCAAGTACGCTCGCTGCAAGTGCCCGACGCTGTGCGCGAAAAAATCCCCACCGAGGTCACCACCGTGCACCGCCTGTTGGGTAGCCGCCCCGGCACCCGGCATTTCCGCCATCACGCGGGCAACCTGTTGCCGCTGGATGTGCTGGTGGTGGATGAAGCCTCGATGATCGACCTGGAAATGATGGCCAACCTGCTGGATGCCTTGCCACCCCATGCGCGCCTGGTACTGCTGGGGGACAAGGACCAATTGGCCTCGGTGGAAGCCGGCGCGGTGCTCGGCGATTTGTGCCGCGATGCCGAAGCGGGTTGGTACAGCCCCGACACCCGCCAATGGCTGGAAAACGTCAGCGGCGAGACCCTGGCGGGCAGCGGCCTGCAGGAGGATCTCGAGGCCAGTCATCCGCTGGCGCAACAAGTGGTCATGCTGCGTTATTCCCGGCGTTTCGGCGAAGGCAGCGGTATCGGCCAACTGGCGCGCTGGGTCAACCAGCAAAACCCCGAGCAGGCTCGCCAACTGTTGGACGCCGGCAGCCACGACCTGTTTTGCCTGCACCTCAAGGGCGAGCATGACCGCGCCCTGGAGCGCCTGGTGCTGGACGGGCAGGGCAGCGATGCCCAGGGCTATCGCTACTACCTGAACCTGTTGCGCACCACACGCCCGGCAGCCGAGACACCCCGCGACGACTCGCGCTGGACCGACTGGGCGCGCCAGTTGTTGCAAGCCTTCGATGCCTTCCAGTTGCTGTGCGCGGTGCGCAAGGGCCCCTGGGGCGTGGAAGGCCTCAACCAGCGCATCACCGCGGCGCTGCTCAAGGCCCGGCTGATCGACAGCGACCAGCAATGGTACGAAGGCCGCCCGGTACTGATGACCCGCAACGACTACGGCCTGGGCTTGATGAACGGTGACATTGGTATCGCCTTGAAGCTGCCCGAAAGCGACGGTGGGCCGCAGGTGCTGCGTGTGGCCTTCCCGCGCAACGATGGCCAGGGCGGGGTGCGCTTTGTGCTGCCCAGCCGCCTCAATGATGTGGAAACCGTCTATGCCATGACCGTGCACAAGTCCCAGGGCTCGGAGTTTGCCCACACGGCCTTGATCTTGCCGGATGCACTGAACCCGGTACTGACCAAGGAGCTGATCTACACCGGCATCACCCGCGCCAAGGATCGCTTCAGCTTGATCGAGACCCGTGGCGGGGTTTTCGAAGAGGCGGTGCGGCGCAAGGTAAAACGGTTGAGCGGGCTGATGTTGGAGTTGGGTGCGTGAGAATGTGGGAAAAACCTGACCGATATGTCGGGTTTTTCATGATGAATGGCAGAATCTACCTAGAGCCCGTCTCGATGGGGTTTCCGCCAATATGCTATCGTTGCGGCATTATCCCGAGAAGATCATAGAGAATCGCTGCATGAACGTGGCTGTCTCGCCCGCAGAGCGTAGTTGGAGCTGGAGACGATTGCTGCTATCGGCCGTTTTGTGTCTCGTCACGCCTCTGGCTTTTGCCCAGGCGCCCACAGCCAGTGCAGCCGACCAGCGGGCCCAGGCCGTCACCCAGGTGATACTGGGGATTCTCAGCTACGCCCGCTGGCCGGTGGAGCCCGCGCAACTGCGGTTGTGCATCGTTGGCCCGACCCAATACACCGACGACCTGGTCAAGGGCACCACCCAGGCCACCGGCCGGCCGGTGGTGGTCCAGCGCTTGCTGGCGGACAACCCCAATATCGTCAATGCGTGCGACGCGCTGTACATCGGCAAGCTCACTACTGACGAGCGTGGCCGCCTGTTCACCGCGTTGACTGGCCATCCGGTGCTGAGCATCAGCGAAGGCGGCGATCAATGCACTGTGGGCAGCCTGTTTTGCCTGCGGGTCAGTGATGAGCAAGTCTCGTTCGAGGTCAACCTCGACTCCGTCGCCCGCAGCGGTGTGCGCATCCACCCCAGCGTCCTGCAGTTATCCCGTCGTCGGGCGCCGGAGCCATGAAACTGCGTAACGCCAAAACCCGCCCTACATTACGTTCGGTCCTTGGTCGCGGGCACCTGAGTGTGGCGCTGGTGGCCGTAGCCATGGCCAGCGTCTCCCTGACCCTGCTGGGGGTGCTGGCCCTGCGGGTGTATGCCGACCATAACCTGCACCTGATCGCCCGTTCGATCAACTACACCGTGGAAGCCGCAGTGGTGTTCAAGGACCGCGTGGCGGCCACCGAAGCCCTGGCGCTGATTGCCTCCACTGAAGAAGTCGCTGAAGCCCGGGTGCTGGACCTCAACGGCAGCACCCTGGCCCATTGGGTGCGTCCGGAAACGGGGGTGCTGTCCAGGATCGAGCTGGAGTTGGCCCACACACTGCTGGAAGAGCCCATCCGCCAGCCGATCCTGCATCAAGGCCAGAAAATTGGCACCGTCGAGTTGAGTGGCCACGGCGGTAGTCTGTTGCGCTTTTTGCTCAGTGGCCTGGCGGGGATCATCATCTGTACTGCCATCAGTGGCTGGGTAGCGATTTACCTGGCGCGGCGCATGTTGCGCGGCATCACCGGCCCGCTGCACAGCCTGGCCGACGTCGCCCACGCCGCGCGCAGCGAGCGGGCCTTCGACCGCCGTGTGCCACCGGCGCAGATCGCCGAGCTCGACAGCCTGGGCAACGACTTCAATGCCCTGCTCGACGAGTTGGAAGCCTGGCAAACCCACCTGCAAAGCGAAAACGAAACCCTTGCCCACCAGGCTAGCCATGACAGCCTGACCGGGCTGCCCAACCGCGCCTTCTTTGAGGGCCGCCTGATTCGCGCCTTGCGCAGCGCGGCCAAGCTCAACGAGCGAGTGGCGGTGCTGTTCCTCGACAGTGACCGCTTCAAAGACATCAACGACAATTTCGGGCATGCCGCCGGTGACGCCGTCCTGGTTGCGGTCGCCGCGCGCGTGCGGGCGCAACTGCGCGAGAGCGACCTGGTGGCCCGCCTGGGCGGTGACGAGTTCGCCATCCTGCTCTCGCCCCTGCACAAGCTCGAAGATGCCCAGCGCATCGCCGACAAAATCATCGCCAGCATGGACCAGCCCATCCCGCTGCCGGGCAACACCGAAGTGTTGACCTCACTCAGTATCGGTATCGCGGTATATCCCGATCATGGTGCCACTCCCGGCGCCTTGCTCAATGCCGCCGATGTGGCGATGTATCAGGCCAAACGCCTTTCCCAGGGCGGCCAGCACACGGCGGAGTCGGAGCACTCGGCCGCCAATGTTCAACACAGGAGTTGATCCCTTGTTTGCTAACACACGCGTTCTGTTTATCACCTTGTTTATTGCGCTACTGGCCCTGAGTGGCTGCCAGACTCCCCCCCCCAAAGGCCTGACCCCGGTGCAAGTGGCGGTGCTCAAACAACAAGGCTTCGAACTGACCGACGAAGGCTGGGCGTTTGGCCTGTCGGGCAAAGTGCTGTTTGGCAGCGACGTCGAAAAACTCAACACGCCCAGCACCGAGATCGTCGAACGCATCGGCAAGGCCCTCACCGGCGTGGGCATCGAACGCGTGCGCGTAGACGGCCACACCGATGCCTCGGGCAAGGAAGCCTACAACCAGCAACTGTCCCTGCGCCGGGCGAAAAGCGTGGGCAAGGTCTTGGTGGGCGTGGGTATGAAGGAAGAAAACGTACAACTGCGCGGCCTGGGCAGCAGCGAGCCGGTGGCCTCCAACAGCACCTCCGCGGGCCGTACCGAAAACCGCCGGGTGTCGATTGTAGTGATCGCCGACTGAGCCGACAGGCCGGTCTGAATTTCAAACACGCTCAACTGTGGGAGCGGGCAAGCCCGCTCCCACACTTATCAGTGCCGACCCAACGTTCTGTGCCTGCAGCAGCCATTCAGTCGGCAAACACCATCTCCCGCGTTTCCCCCATCAGCAACCCCTGGTTCTGCTCCGTCACCTCACGGATGTAATCCCACAACAACGTAATCCGCTTCAACTTGCGCAAATCCTCCCGGCAATACATCCAGAACTGCCGCGTAATATTGATCTCCTCCCCCAACACCGGCAGCAACCGCGAGTCCTGCGCGGCCAGGAAGCACGGCAAGATCGCCAGCGAACGCCCCTGCTGCGCCGCCACGTACTGCGCAATCACGCTGGTGCTGCGCAGGCTGGCGCTGGCGCCCGGGACGACATTGGCCAGGTACAGCAGCTCTGAGCTGAACGCCAGGTCATCCACGTAGCTGATAAACGGATGGTCGGCCAAATCGGCCGGGCGGCGGATGGGTGGGTGCTGGTCGAGGTATTCCTGGGTCGCGTACAGCTGCAACTTGTAGTCGCACAGTTTGCAGCACACGTAGGGCCCGTGTTCCGGGCGTTCCAGGGCGATGACGATGTCGGCTTCGCGCTTGGACAGGCTGATGAAGTGGGGCAGGGGCAGGATGTCGACCGAGATCGCCGGGTAGGTATCGACGAAGTGGCTCAGTTGCGGGGTGACGAAAAAACTACCGAACCCTTCGGTACAGCCCATGCGCACATGCCCCGACAGCGCCACGCCGGAGCCCGATACTTGTTCGCAGGCCATATGCAGGGTGCTTTCGATGGACTCGGCGTAACCCAGTAAACGCTGGCCTTCATTGGTCAGCACAAACCCGCTGGTCCGGGATTTCTCGAACAGCAGGGTGCCCAGCGAGCCTTCCAGCGAGCTGATGCGCCGCGACACGGTGGTGTAGTCCACCGCCAGGCGCTTGGCAGCGACGCTGGCCTTGCGGGTACGCGCCACTTCGAGGAAAAACTTCAGGTCATCCCAGTTCAGCGAGCCTAAAGACGTGATGTTTTTTTGCATGTTGGACCGGCTTTTATGTGGGTTCTTATTGGAAGTTTGCACATCTATACTCCAAAAATCGTCCGAACGCCTCATCCTCAAGGCGCTTCACGCCTTGGCTCTCTGCATAACTACAAGATCTGGAGACCACAATGAACGCATCGCTTACGTCTGCCGATACCACCGTCAAACAGGCCAAACTGTTGATCAACGGTGAATGGGTCGAGTCCAAGACCACCGAATGGCAAGACATCGTCAACCCGGCGACCCAACAAGTCCTGGCCCGTGTGCCCTTTGCCACGGCCGATGAAGTCAACGCGGCCATCGACGCTGCCCATCGCGCCTTCCAGACCTGGAAGCTGACGCCGATCGGCGCGCGCATGCGCATCATGCTCAAGCTGCAGGCGCTGATTCGTGAACACTCCAAACGTATTGCCGTAGTCCTCAGTGCCGAGCAGGGCAAGACCATTGCCGATGCCGAGGGCGATATTTTCCGTGGCCTGGAAGTGGTCGAGCACGCGTGCTCCATCGGCACCCTGCAAATGGGCGAGTTCGCCGAGAACGTCGCCGGTGGCGTCGACACCTACACCCTGCGCCAACCCATCGGCGTCTGCGCCGGCATCACCCCGTTCAACTTCCCGGCGATGATCCCGCTGTGGATGTTCCCGATGGCCATCGCCTGCGGCAACACCTTCGTGCTCAAGCCTTCGGAACAGGATCCGCTGTCGACCCTGATGCTGGTGGAACTGGCGCTGGAAGCCGGGGTGCCGGCCGGTGTGTTGAACGTGGTCCACGGTGGCAAGGATGTGGTGGATGCCCTGTGCACCCACAAAGATATCAAGGCCGTGTCCTTTGTCGGCTCGACCGCCGTCGGCACCCACGTCTACGACCTGGCGGGCAAGCACGGCAAGCGCGTGCAGTCGATGATGGGCGCGAAGAACCATGCGGTGGTGCTGCCCGATGCCAACCGTGAACAGACGCTCAACGCACTGGTCGGCGCCGGTTTCGGTGCGGCCGGTCAGCGCTGCATGGCCACCTCGGTGGTGGTGCTGGTGGGCGCGGCCAAGCAGTGGCTGCCGGACCTCAAGGCCCTGGCGCTGAAGCTTAAAGTCAACGCTGGCAGCGAAGCCGGGACCGACGTGGGCCCAGTGATTTCCAAGCGCGCCAAGGCGCGTATCCTCGACCTGATCGAAAGCGGTGTGAAAGAAGGCGCCAAGCTGGAACTGGACGGCCGTGACATCCAGGTGCCGGGCTTCGAGCAAGGCAACTTCGTCGGTCCGACCCTGTTCTCGGGCGTGACCACCGATATGCAGATCTACACCCAGGAAATCTTCGGCCCGGTGCTGGTGGTGCTGGAAGTCGATACCCTCGACGAAGCCATCGCCCTGGTCAACGCCAACCCGTTCGGCAACGGCACCGGCCTGTTCACCCAGAGCGGTGCGGCGGCGCGCAAGTTCCAGAGCGAAATCGACGTCGGCCAGGTCGGCATCAACATCCCGATCCCGGTGCCAGTGCCGATCTTCAGCTTCACCGGTTCCCGTGGTTCGAAACTCGGCGACCTGGGCCCGTACGGCAAGCAAGTGGTGCAGTTCTACACCCAGACCAAAACCGTCACCAGCCGCTGGTTTGACGACGACAGCGTCAATGATGGCGTCAACACCACCATCAACCTGCGTTGATCAAGGAGACGACCATGAAGATTGCATTTATCGGCCTGGGCAACATGGGCGCACCCATGGCCCGCAACCTGATCAAGGCTGGCCACGCGCTGAACCTGTTTGACCTGAACCAGACCGTGCTCAAGGAACTGGCCGAATTGGGCGGCACCATCAGTGCCTCACCGCGCGCAGCATCAGAAGGCGCCGAACTGGTGTTGACCATGCTGCCCGCTGCCGCCCATGTGCGCAGCGTCTGGCTGAATGAAGACGGTGTGCTCGCCGGTATCGGCAAAGGCGTGCCGGCCGTGGATTGCAGCACCATTGACCCTCAGACCGCCCGCGATGTGGCGGCTGCGGCAGCCAAGCACGGCGTGGCGATGGCCGATGCGCCGGTCTCCGGCGGCACGGGCGGGGCGCAGGCGGGGACGCTGACCTTTATGGTCGGCGCCACCCCGGAACTGTTCGCCACCCTGCAACCGGTGCTGGCGCAGATGGGCCGCAACATCGTGCATTGCGGTGAAGTCGGCACCGGGCAGATCGCCAAGATCTGCAACAACCTGCTGCTGGGGATCAGCATGGTCGGCGTCAGCGAGGCCATGGCCCTGGGCGATGCGCTGGGCATCGACACCCAGGTGCTGGCCGGCATCATCAACAGCTCCACCGGGCGCTGCTGGAGCTCCGACACCTACAACCCATGGCCTGGCGTGATCGAGACCGCGCCGTCATCCCGGGGTTATACCGGGGGGTTTGGCGCTGACCTGATGCTCAAGGACCTGGGCCTGGCGACCGAAGCGGCACGCCAGGCGCACCAGCCGGTGATCCTGGGGGCGGTGGCGCAGCAGTTGTATCAAGCGATGAGCCAGCGTGGGGAAGGGGGCAAGGACTTCTCGGCGATCATCAACAGCTATCGCAAGCCCCAATAGGGGATTTTCCGGGAGCCCGCGTCGGGTGGGCTCCCGGGTTTTTCGTGCTCAGGCAAACACGAAGTACTTACGCACCGTCTCGACCACTTCCCACGTGCCCTTCATGCCGGGCTCCACCACAAAGATATCCCCAGCGCGCAAATGGATCGGCTCCAGGCCGTCCGGGGTGATCACGCAGTAGCCTTCCTGGAAATGGCAGTATTCCCACTTCACGTACTCCACGTACCACTTGCCCGGAGTGCAGATCCAGGTGCCCATGATCTTGCTGCCGTCTTCGCTGGTGTAGGCGTTGAGGTTGACGGTGTGCGGGTCACCTTCGAGTTTCTCCCACTTGCAGGCATCCAGGACCGGCAGGGGATGGGTATCGCGCAGTACGGTGATCGGCTGGGACATGATGGCTCCAAGGCAGGGGAATGAAGCCCCACCCTATAGCCCCAGGCCGGATGCCAGTGGTCTGAACTCGACACTGGGATGCCCAGAAGCGCATTGGAATACGATCTTAAAACCTACACCGTCCCTGTGGGAGCGGGCTTGCCCGCGATGGCGGTGTGTCAGGTGACACATTTTTCACTGGTCCACTGCTATCGCGGGCAAGCCCGCTCCCACATTTGATCTGGGGTGGCTGATGGATCCATTCAATAATCAGGCGTTTCTTCGCAGTAACTACGAAAGAAATCAGCCTTCGCGCTGGAATTCGCAAGAATATTTACCGCTGGCCCTCGTATCATTCACCTTAGAAACGACCGAGAGCCTCGTATGAACCCAATAAAAACGTGGTGGGATATCAGCCCACCCTTGAGCACCGCCACCCCGACCTGGCCGGGCGATACGCCCTTCCAGGAAGAGCGCGTCTGGCAGTTCGGCCCCGAATGCCCGGTCAACGTCGGCCGCATTACGCTGTCGCCCCACACCGGCGCCCATGTCGATGCGCCGTTGCATTACAGCGCCGACGGTGCGCCCATCGGCGAAGTCTCGCTGGATGTGTACCTGGGGCCGTGCCGGGTGCTGTATTGCCTGGACAGCGGCGCGCTGGTGCAGCCCGAGCAGTTGCAAGGTCGCCTGGATAACCTGCCGGAGCGCGTGCTGCTGCGCACTTATCAACAGGCGCCGTTGACCACTTGGGACGCGAACTTCACCGCCGTCGCCAAGGAAACAATCGAGCTGCTGGCCAGCCTCGGCGTGCGCCTGATCGGCATCGACACGCCGTCCCTGGACCCGCAGCAGTCCAAGACCATGGATGCCCACAACGCCGTCGCCCGTCATGGCATGGCGATTCTCGAAGGCATCGTGCTCGATGACGTCCCGCAGGGCGATTACGAGTTGATCGCGCTGCCGCTGCGTTTTGCCAACCTCGATGCCAGCCCGGTACGAGCAATCCTGCGCCCGCTCAAGGAGCCCACGCGATGAGCCAGTGTCCTTTCTCCCCTGATTACCAGCCGCCGGAAGAATGGCATAACGCCGAGCTGAATTTTTCCGAGTCCATGAGCTATGGCGACTACCTGGACCTGGGCAAAGTGCTCACGGCCCAGCACCCGCTGTCGCCGGACCACAACGAAATGCTGTTTATCATCCAGCACCAGACCTCCGAGCTGTGGATGAAGCTGATGCTCCACGAACTCAAGGCTGCCCGCGAGCATGTGCGCCTGGGTGAGCTGGCGCCGGCGTTCAAGATGCTGGCGCGGGTCTCGCGGATTTTCGATCAACTGGTGCACGCCTGGGCGGTCCTGGCGACCATGACGCCGTCGGAATACAAGGCGATCCGCCCGTACCTGGGGCAGTCGTCGGGCTTCCAGTCGTTCCAGTACCGGGAAATCGAGTTCATCCTCGGCAATAAAAGCGCGGCGCTGTTGCGGCCCCACGCCCATCGCCCGGAGTTGCTCAAGGAGCTGCAAGTGGCGATCGCCACGCCGTCGCTGTATGACGAAGCGATCAACCTGATGATCAAGGCGGGCCTGGCGATTGACCCGCAGCGTGCGCAACGCGACCCGACGGCGCCTACGGTTCATGACGAATCCGTGGAGGCGGCGTGGCGTGAGGTGTACCGCGATCCGACCCGTTACTGGGACCTGTATCAGTTGGCCGAGAAGTTTATCGACCTGGAAGACTCGTTCCGCCAATGGCGCTTCCGCCATGTGACCACGGTGGAGCGGATCATCGGCTTCCAGCCGGGCACCGGTGGCACTGAGGGCGTGGGTTACCTGCGCAAGATGCTCGACACCGTGCTGTTCCCCGAGCTGTGGCGGGTGCGTTCGACGCTCTGATTGAAACCCAACAAAAAGCCCCGGCACTCATTGAGTACCGGGGCTTTTTGTTGGCAATGCATACCTATTGTGGCCCCGTTCATGTGGGAGCCGGGCTTGCCCGCGATGCAGGCGGCTCGGTCATTCAGTTAGACCGAGTCGATGCCATCGCAGGCAAGCCAGCTCCCACATAAGCCAGCTCCTGCACAAGCCGGCTTCTACACAGGTTATTGCGCGACAGCCAAGGCCTTGTTCTTCCTGGAGCGCAACCAGTACGCCAGGAAGAGAATCCCCACCCACACCGGCATCGCATACACCGATGGGCGCATGTCCGGGATTGCCAGCATCACGCCAACGATCACCAGCATGAACGCCAGGCACAGGTAGTTGCTGAACGGGAACCAGAAGGTCTTGAACGACGGCACCACGCCTTGCTCGCCCATGGCCTTGCGGAACTTGATGTGCGTCAGGCTGATCAGCGCCCAGTTGATCATCAGCGAAGCAACCACCAGGGCAAACAACAGCACCAGTGCATCCTTGGGTGCCACGTAGTTGATCACCACGCACAGCAACGTCACCAGGGCCGAAATGCCCAGGGCGCGCAACGGTACGCCTTGTTTGTTGAGCTTCATCAGCGCCTTGGGCGCGTCGCCTTGCTCGGCCAGGCCGAACAGCATGCGGCTGTTGCAGTACACGCCGCTGTTGTACACGGACAGTGCCGCGGTCAGCACCACGAAGTTGAGGATGTGCGCGGCGGTGTCGTTACCGATCAACGAGAAGATCTGCACGAACGGGCTGGCACTGTAGGCATCGCCGGACGCGCCGAGGGTTTGCAGCAGTTGATCCCATGGGTACAGCGACAGCAGCACGGTCAGGGCGCCGACGTAGAAAATCAGGATCCGGTACACCACCTGGTTGATCGCCTTGGGGATCACCTTGCGCGGCTCGCTGGCTTCGGCAGCCGTAATACCCACCAGCTCCAGGCCGCCGAACGAGAACATGATGAACGCCATTGCCATCAGCAGGCCCATGCCGCCGTTGGGGAAGAAACCGCCGTGGTCCCACAGGTTGCTGATCGAGGCTTGCGGGCCACCGGTACCGCTGAATAGCAGGTAGCAGCCGAGCACGATCATGCCGATGATCGCCACCACCTTGATGATCGCGAACCAGAACTCGGTCTCACCGAAGAACTTCACGTTCAGGGTGTTGATCAGGTTCACCGCAACGAAGAACACCACCGCGCTGACCCAGGTCGGCACTTCAGGCCACCAGAACTGGATGTACTTGCCCACCGCTGTCAGCTCGGCCATGCCCACCAGTACATACAGCACCCAGTAGTTCCAGCCGGCGAGGAAGCCGGCATAGCCGCCCCAGTACTTGTGGGCGAAGTGGCTGAAGGAACCGGCGACCGGTTCCTCGACGATCATCTCGCCCAACTGGCGCATGATCAGGAACGCGATAAACCCGGCTATCGCATAGCCCAGGATCATCGACGGCCCCGCCGATTTCAGCACCCCGGCCGAACCGAGGAACAAACCCGTACCAATCGCCCCGCCCAGGGCAATCAGCTGAATATGCCGGTTTTTCAGGCCACGCTTGAGGCCAACCGGGTTAACCATGTCATCCGCCATTAACATTCCCTTCTACTTGTTTTTTTCAGGGTTGATCCTGCACGCCAGATCCGCCCCTCACTGCTGAGGGGTCAGATATTACTCTCGGTAAACTTTTCGTAATACAGCTGAACGCCATCAAGTGCCTGATCTTGCAGCCAGTTCTTAATGGATTCGACCATTGGAGGGGGGCCGCACACGTACATATCGGCCGATCTATCCCGCAATTCGGCCACGTCGAAATGCTCGGTCAGATAACCGCGCTTGCCGGACCACTGCGGCGATGGGTCGCTGAGCACTTCGGTGTAGCGAAAACCACGGATGGACTCGGCATACGCCTTGATGCGCTCGGCCTCGCACAAATCCTCGGCCCCGCGCACCCCGTAGTACAGATGCACCGGTTGCTCGCAGCCGCGCTCGGCCAATTCATCGAGCATCCCCAACAGTGCCGACAACCCGGTGCCGCCGGCCACCAGCACCAGGGGCTGGGTGACGTGCCGCAGATAAAACGCGCCCAGCGGTGCCTGCAGCTTGATTTCATCGCCGACCTGGCAGCGCTCGCGCATGTAATTGCTCATCACCCCGTCCGGCAGCAAGCGGATCAGGAACTGCAAGCGGTTGCCCGGGCGGTTGGCGAAGGAGTAGGAGCGCTGATGCTCGGTGCCGGGGATCGACAGCCGTGCATATTGCCCCGGAAGAAAGTCCAGGGCGCGCTCCAGTTGCACCGACAGGATCGCGGTGCTGGCCGACACCTGCTGCACCTCGCACACCGTGGCGCTGAGTTGTTCCGGGCCCGGTGCGTTGCACAGGCTTGAATCGAAATCGAAGTAAAACGCTGCGTCGGATTGGACCCGGGTCTGGCAGCTGAGCATCTTGCGTTGTTGCAGGTCGAGGCTGGACAGGGCCTCGTCATCCACATAGTCCTGGCTGTAGTCGCCGGACTCGCAGCGTCCCTGGCAGGTGCCGCACACGCCTTCGCGGCAATCCAGGGGGATCTTGATGCCGTTGCGCAACGCCGCGTCCAGCAGGATTTCGTTGCTGGCCACCGGAAAGAACAAGGTCTTGCCGTCGGCAAAACTGAAGGCCACTTTGTGATTCATCCACCGCACTCCGCGTAGATAGATTGATGACTGGCGAGGTTGCCCCTCGCCACAGGGGCACGGTCAGAGGTGATAGAAGTCCAGCACCGAGTTGATGGTGTCGTTGAGCAGCAGCGCATGCTTGCGCGTGATCAGCCAACTGTCGCCATGGGGCTTGAGGCTGTAGGTGGCGTGGCCATAGAACTGCTCCGACATCGCCAGCCGATAGAACAGCGTGTGCCAGTTCAGCCGCACTTCCAGGCAGCCATCAGCCTGCTCGGCAATCCGTACGTTATTGATCAGGTGCAAGGTGCGCGGCATCGGCGTGGCGGATGCGGCCTTGCCGGTGCGCAGGCGGAACACCCGGTCTTCCAGGCCCGAGCGGTTGGCGTAGTAGATCAGCGACATCTCGCGCTTGGGGTCGCGGGTGTAGACGTGTTCCGAGTCCCATTGCGGCAGGTGGAACTCACTCTGCGGGTCGAACAACTGCACGTAGGCGTCCCAGTCCTGGGCGTCGCACAGCTCGGACTTGCGGTAGAAAAACTGCTCGATCTGATACTGCAATTGCGCGTTCATCATTTCACCTCGTGCAGTTTCAACGATTGCGCCTCAAGCCCGTCCAGCAGGAATGTCTGCCAGTTGCGGTGCTGGTTGACGTATAACCCTTCGTGGGTGAACTCGGTGCCGGTCATGGCCGGTTGGATGCCGATGGCCTCGCTGTTGGGCGTCGGCCCGGTTTCCCAGCGATGGCTGCCCCGGGAGATATCGCTCCAGCGTTCCAGGCGGCCCTGGAAGCCGCGCTGGGCTTCGCGAAATTCCACCAGGTCATCCGGGGTGCCCATACCGGACACGTTGAAAAAGTCTTCAAACTGGCGGATACGGTTTTCGCGGTCGGCATCGGACTCGTGCTTGACCCCCAGGCACTGGCTGATGATCTCGGTCTTGTTCCACGCCACCGGGCGGATGATGCGCAGCTGCGAGCTGATCTGGTCGAGAAAAAACAGGCTGGGGTACACGTTGAGGTTGCGCAGGCGATGCATCATCCACTCGGCCTTTTGCTGGCCGTGTTCTGCCACCAGGCGCGGCATGATGGTGGCGTAGCCGGAGCGCACGCTGGGGTTGGGCATGTCGCTGAACAACACGCTGTGGCCGTTGTTGAAGGCAAACCAGCCGTCATCGGTATTGGCATCGCCGGCGCCGAGTTTGCTGTAGTCCAGGGTGCTGCCGGAGGCGCTGCCGTTTTCCGTATTGACCTGCTGGCGATGCTGCACCGTGGCCACGTAGTTATAGTGCACGGTGCTGACGTGGTAACCGTCCAGGCCGTTTTCGTTCTGCAGCTTCCAGTTGCCGTCGTAGGTGTAGGCCGACTTGCCGGGCAGCACTTCCAGCTCGCCGGTGGCGGACTGCGCGACCATCATGTCGAAGAACACTTTGGAGTCGCCGAGGAAGTCTTGCAGGCTGTTGCTGCCGTGCACGTCGAGGCTGATAAACACAAAGCCCTTGTAGCTTTCGATGCGCGCCTTCTTCAGACCGCGGGTGGCCTTGTCGAAACCTTCCGGGTATTCCCCCGGCGCCTTGACCTTCACCAGGCGGCCGTCGCTCTTGTAGCACCAGGCGTGGAACGGGCAGGTAAAGGTCGACTGGTTGCCCTTGCCGACCCGGGTCAGGGTGGTGCCGCGATGCTGGCAGGCGTTGATCAGGGCGTTGAGCTGGCCTTCACCGTCGCGGGTGATGATCATCGGCTGGCGCCCGGCGCGCATGGTTACGAAGTCGTGGTTATTGGCCAGTTCGCTTTCGTGGCAGGCGTAGATCCAGTTCTTTTCGAAGATCAGTTCCATCTCCAGGTCGAACAGCTCAGGTTCGGTGAACATGTCCCGGGCGATGCGGAACACACCCTCGGCCGGACGGAAATCCAGGCAGCTTTCGATAAACGTTTTCCACTGCTCGACGCTTCTTGCACCACTCATGGGAGGCACCTTTTATTGGGTAGCTAATCGGTGGTTCATTAGAGGCGGGCAGGGGGGCGGCCAGCTATCCGCTTAATGGGGGAAGATGGGCCGCATAGTTGGGGCGCAAATACCCACATCCGTGCAACGACGCCGGGGAATGCGCTACTGTCAGGGCAGGCAATTGTCGAAAAAGCCGGCTTCTTATCCACATAGTCGACGCTCGCTATCCACCCAGTGGACAAGTGCGCGACGTGGCGCAGAACTTGCCTTGATCCACCGGACGCGCCGTCAGAGCGCGCTGGCCACAACCGCCGTGAGTGCACCCTGATGAGTAGCCATACACGCGATATCCGTATTGAACGTTTCGACCTTGAAGGCGCCCGCAGCTGGATGTCCGGCATCTGCGGGCCCCACCGGCTGGAAACCGCCACCCCGGAGCGCCTGCGCTTCCACCACAGTGCCAATGTGTTCAAGTCCCGCGCCACCACCCTGGGGGTGATCGAATACGGCACCGACGTGACCATCGACATCGAAGACGCCGAGCACTTCAGCAGCTACAGCCTGAGCCTGCCGCTGGTGGGCGAGCAGGAGCTGAGCAAGGGTGGCCAGCGCCTGAGTTCCAACCGCGACCAGGGCGTGATCATTTCGCCCAATGAACACCAGGTGCTGGCGATCTCCGGCGACTGCCGCAAGCTGCAAGTGGTGATCACCCGTGCGGCGATGAGCGAAACCCTGGAGGGCTTGTTGCAGCGGCCGATTGATGCGCCGCTGCGCTTTGAGTCGGTGATGGATGCGGTGCAGGGCGCGCCGGCAGCGTGGTGGCGTATGGCACGGCACTTCATTGCGGAGCTGGAACACAGCAGCGAACTGTATGACCAGGCCGCGTTTACCCGCGACCTGGAAAGCTCGCTGATCAAGGGCCTGATCCTGGCCCAGCCGAACAACTATTCCGAAGAACTGCGCGACGTGCTGGGGGTCAAGCTGCCCCACTACCTGATCCGCGCCCGCCAGTACATCCACGCCAACGCCCGCGAAGCGCTGCACCTGGAAGACCTCGAGGCGGCCACCGGGGTGTCGCGGTTCAAGCTGTTCGATGCGTTTCGCAAATACTTCGCGCTGTCGCCCATGGCCTACTTGAAGAAGTACCGCTTGAGCGCGGTGCGCCAGGAAATTCTCGAGCATGGTGCTACCCGCACCATCTCCGAGATTGCCCTGGGCTGGGGCTTTACCCACCTGGGAAGGTTTTCGGCGGAGTACCGCAAGCTGTTCGACGAATCACCCAGCCAGACGCTGCAGCGCAACGATGCGCGGCGCATGCGGGGTGCCTGAACACAATGCAGCTCCCACAGGGTATTAGTGGTGGCTGGGCTGTTTCAGATCAGTTCTTCTACCAGTTGCAGGCAATGACCCAGCCCCGGCGAACGATCATTAATCCGCCGGCTGAGAATGATCGGCGAGGTCGCCGTAACCTCGACAATCGGCGTATAGCCGATATCCGCCCGATGCAGTATCTGCACCGACGCCGGCACCAGCGTCACCCCCATGCCGGCCCCGACCAGGCCGATGGCGGTCTGCAACTCATTGGTCCATTGCGCGACCTTGATCGCCAGGCCATGGGTGTCGAACAGTGCGATCACATGGTCGGCATAGCTGGGGCGCGGGTTGCCGGGGTACAGCACCAGCGGTTCGGCGGCCAACTGCGCAAGGGTCACCGGTGTGCCCAGCAGCGGGTGCCCGGCCGGCAACACCGCCACCAGCCGATCCTCGACCAACACCCGCTGGACAATGGCCGGGTCATCAATGCGAATCCGCCCGAAGCCCACATCAATGCGCCCGGCCTTGAGCGCTTCGACCTGTTGCAGGGTGGTCATCTCCGACAACCCCAGCTCCAGCTCCAGCGCGTCATGGCTGCGCAGGCGGCGGATCAGCTCCGGCAGTACGCCATACAGGGTCGAGGGGGCAAAGCCGATGCCCAGCCAGGTCTTCTGCCCCAGGCCGATGCGCCGGGTGTTGTCGCAGGTCTTGGCCAACTGCTCCAGCAGCACATTGGCGTGTTCATAGAAGTACCGCCCGGCCTCGGTCAGCCGCAACGGCCGGCCCCGCTCCAGCAGCACCACGCCCAACTCATCTTCCAATTGCTGGATCTGCCGGCTCAACGGCGGCTGGGCGATGTGCAGGCGTTCGGCGGCGCGGGTGAAGTTCAGGGTTTCCCCCAGCACCTGGAAATAACGCAGGTGGCGCAGTTCCATACGGATTCCTCTCATACCTTGAGGGTATTGTTCGAGACCAATTCTATATTGGAAGCCAGCAACAATGGGCGACAGAATCGGGCAAGACCTATAAAGAACCCAACGGGTATTGCCATGCCGATTTGCGCCATCGAGTCGATCGAGACCATCATCGTCGATCTCCCCACCATTCGCCCGCACAAGCTGGCGATGCACACCATGCAAAACCAGACCCTGGTGATCATCCGCGTGCGGTGCGCCGACGGTATCGAAGGGATCGGTGAGTCCACCACCATCGGTGGCCTGAGCTACGGCAACGAAAGCCCCGATAGCATCAAGATCAATATCGACCAACACTTTGCGCCGCTGTTGATTGGCCAGGATGCCAGCAACATCAACGCCGCCATGTTGCGCCTGGAGCGCAGCATCCGTGGCAACACCTTTGCCAAGTCCGGCATCGAAAGCGCCTTGCTCGATGCCCTCGGCAAGCGCCTGAACCTGCCGGTCAGCGAGCTGCTCGGCGGCCGTGTGCGCGATGCCCTGCCGGTGGCCTGGACGTTGGCCAGCGGCAATACGCAAAAGGACATCGACGAAGCCGAAAAAATGCTCGACCTGCGCCGTCACCGCATCTTCAAGTTGAAGATCGGCGCCGGTGAAGTCAGCCAGGACCTGGCCCATGTGATTGCGATCAAAAAAGCCCTGGGCGAGCGCGCCAGCGTGCGCGTCGACGTCAACCAGGCCTGGGACGAAGCCGTGGCCCTGCGCGCTTGCAAGGTGCTGGGCGATAACGCTATCGACCTGATCGAGCAGCCGATCTCGCGCAATAACCGTGGCGGCATGGCCCGGCTCAACCTCTCGAGCCCGGCGCCGATCATGGCCGACGAGTCCATCGAGTGTGTCGAAGATGCCTTCAACCTGGCCCGCGAAGGTGCGGCCTCGGTGTTCGCCTTGAAGATCGCGAAAAACGGCGGCCCGCGCGCCGTACTGCGCACGGCGGCGATTGCCGAGGCGGCGGGTATTGGCCTGTATGGCGGCACCATGCTTGAAGGCGGTATCGGCACCCTGGCCTCGGCCCACGCGTTTCTCACCCTCAATAAACTGGCGTGGGACACCGAGCTGTTCGGGCCGCTGCTGCTCACCGAAGACATTCTTACCGAGCCGCTGCTGTATCGCGATTTCCACCTGCATGTCTCGACCGCCCCGGGCCTGGGCCTGGCCATTGATGAGGAGCGCCTGGCGTTCTTCCGTCGCGACAAACATTAAGAGGACGCCTGCGATGTTGTTCCACGTAAAAATGACCGTAAACCTGCCTGTCGATATGAACCCCGAGCGCGCAGCGGCCCTCAAGGCCGACGAAAAAGCCCTGGCCCAACGCCTGCAGGCGCAAGGAAAGTGGCGCCACCTGTGGCGCATCGCCGGGCTGTACGCCAACTACAGCGTGTTCGATGTCGACAGCGTGCAGGAACTGCATGACCTGCTGATGCAACTGCCGCTCTATCCCTACATGGCTATTGAAGTGAATGCCCTGTGCCGGCATCCGTCGTCGATCCATGAGGATGATCGCTGAGCCTGTCTAGCCCCCTAATAATTACAAGATGAGGATTGCACCATGTCCATTCGACTGTCCCAGACTGCCCACGCCCAGCGCTTCCTCGAAGAAGCCAGCGGCAACCTCAATGACGCCGGCAACCCACGGGCCAAGGCGCTGATCTACCGGATCCTGCGCGATACGGTGAATATCATCGAAGACCTGGAAGTGACCCCGGAAGAGTTCTGGAAGGCGGTCAACTACCTCAACGAACTGGGCAAAAACCAGGAAGCCGGGCTGCTGGCCGCAGGCCTGGGCCTGGAGCATTACCTGGACCTGTTGATGGACGCCGCCGACGAGGAAGCCGGCAAATCCGGCGGCACCCCGCGCACCATCGAAGGGCCGCTGTACGTGGCGGGTGCGCCGCTGTCCAAATACGAAGCACGCCTGGACGATGGCCTGGATGCGGCCGTGCCGCTGTTTATGCGCGGGCAAGTGCGCGACATCAACGGCAAGCCGCTGGCGGGGGCGATTGTGGATGTGTGGCAGGCCAATACCGGCGGCACTTACTCCTGGTTCGACCCATCGCAATCGGAGTTCAACCTGCGTCGCCGGATCGAGACCGACGCCCAGGGCAATTATCGTTTCCGTAGCATCGTGCCGTCTGGCTACGGCTGCCCACCGACCGGCCCGACCCAGCAGTTGCTCGATCAACTGGGGCGTCACGGCCAGCGGCCGGCGCATATCCACTTCTTTATCTCGGCACCGGGGCATCGGCACCTGACCACGCAGATCAACCTGTCGGATGATCCGTACCTGCATGATGACTTTGCCTACGCCACTCGGGATGAGCTGATTGCCGAAATTCGCTTCAGCGAAGACCCGCAACTGGCGCGGGAGTTTGGCGTGGAGGGCAAGTTTGCGCAGATCGACTTTGACTTCGAGTTGCAGCCAGCGGTGGCACCGGTCGAGCAAAAACGCATGCAACGCGTGCGCGCCCTCGAAGACTGAACGCAGTAAACAATGTGGGCGCGGGCTTTTGTGGGAGCTGGCTTGCCTGCGATGGTATCGCCTCGGTATTGCAGATAAACCGAGGTGTCTGTATCGCGGGCAAGCCCGGCTCCCACAAAAGCCAGCGCCCACAGGTGTTCAGCAGTGCTTTGCCTATTTGCGTACGACCAGGTCCAGCACCTCATCTCGGTCCTTGATCTTCTGCAACACGATCTCCGAACGGATATCCATCACCCCCGCCGTGCGGTTGAGGTGGTTCACGATAAAGTCGGAAAAGTGCTTGAGGTTGCGCGCCTGCACCCGCAGCACGTAGTTGCTGGCGCCGGTGATCACATAGGCACTGGCCACTTCCGGCCAGCCCTGGACCTTCTTGATAAAGGTCTCGTGCCAGTCCTCCATATCCTGGCGCAACGACAGGTGGACGATGGCTTCCAGCTCGATCCCCAATTGCTCGGCATTGAGCACCGCGCGATACCCGCTGATCACCCCCTCACTCTCCAGCAGGCGCAAGCGGCGCAGGCAGGCGGATGGCGACAGGGCGACTTTCTCCGCCAGTTCCTGGTTGCTGATACGGCCATCCTGTTGCAGGAAATGCAGGAGGCGCAGGTCGGTGGCGTCGAGAATCATGCTTAGAATTAATCCGCGTATTTAGAGGTTAAATTCGAATTTCCTACAGCTTATTAAGCCAGTTGTAGCGCACTTTGCACGAAAATTCTGCAAATCTTCGTTCATTATTTGGTCCATCGTCATCTATAAAAACAGGACTTTCCATGACCAGCCGAACTCATTGCCAGACCCTCGACGCCCAAGACCCGCTGGCGCCCCTGCGCGATCAATTCGCCCTGCCGGAAGGGGTGATCTACCTCGATGGCAACTCCCTCGGCGCACGTCCGGTGGCGGCACTGGAACGGGCACAAGCGGTGATTGCCGAGGAGTGGGGCAATGGTTTGATCCGCAGCTGGAACAGCGCCGGCTGGGCCGACCTGTCCCAGCGCCTGGGTAACCGCCTGGCGCCGCTGATCGGTGCGGGCGAGGCTGAAGTGGTGATTACCGATACCACCTCGATCAACCTGTTTAAAGTGCTCAGCGCCGCCTTGAGCGTGCAGCGCCAACGCCAGCCGCAGCGCAAGGTGATTGTCAGCGAGGCAAGCAACTTCCCCACCGACCTGTACATCGCCGAAGGCCTGGCGGGGCTGTTGCAACAGGGCTACAGCCTGCGCCTGGTGAACAGCCCCGACGAACTGCCGGCGGCCATCGACCAGGACACCGCCGTGGTGATGATCACCCACGTCAACTACAAGACCGGCTACATGCACGACATGCAAGCGCTGACCGCCCTGAGCCATGAATGCGGCGCGCTGGCGATCTGGGACTTGGCGCACTCGGCGGGCGCGGTGCCGATTGACCTGCACCAGGCCGGCGCCGACTACGCCATTGGCTGCACCTATAAATACCTCAACGGCGGCCCGGGTTCCCAGGCGTTTGTCTGGGTCAACCCGGCGCTGGTGGAGTTGGTGACGCAGCCGTTGTCGGGCTGGTTCGGCCATAGCCGCCAGTTCGCCATGGAGTCCAACTACGTGGCCGGCAAGGGCATCACCCGCTACCTGTGCGGCACCCAGCCGATCACCTCGCTGGCGATGGTCGAGTGCGGGCTGGATATCTTCGCCCAGACCGACATGGCCAGCCTGCGCCGCAAATCCCTGGCGCTCACCGACCTGTTTATCGAGCTGGTACAAAGCCGCTGCGCGGCCCATGACCTGACGTTGATCACCCCGCTCGAGCATGCCAAGCGCGGCAGTCATGTGAGCTTTGAACACCCCGAAGGCTACGCCATTGTCCAGGCCCTGATCGCCCGTGGCGTGATTGGTGATTACCGTGAGCCGAAGATCATGCGCTTTGGCTTCACCCCGCTGTACACCAGCTTCACGGAGGTGTGGGATGCGGTAGAAATCCTTGGCGAAATCCTCGATGAGAAATCCTGGGACCAGCCGCAATTCAAGGTGCGCCACAGTGTCACCTGAGTAAACACCGAACCCAATGTGGGAGCGGGCTTGCTCGCGATAGCGGCGGGTCAGTCAAAGAATCTGGTGACTGACCCACCGCTATCGCGAGCAAGCCCGCTCCCACAGGGGGACAGTGTTCCCATCGAGATGGATATCGGCCAAAAAAGTGCAATCACAATAATAAAGGGGCACGCACGTGACCACGCCAGACAACGGCTTTGCAGCAATCACCAACCGCGAACTGGGCCTGCGGCGCCAGCTCACTTCCGGGCAGATGAGCATGATCGCTATCGGTGGCGCCATCGGCACCGGGCTGTTTATGGGCAGCGCCTATGCCATCGGCTATGCCGGGCCCAGCGTGCTGGTCAGCTACGCCATCGGCGCGTTGATCACCCTGCTGTTGATGGGCTGCCTGGCGGAAATGACGGTGGCCCATTCCACCTCCGGCTCTTTTGGCGCCTATGCCGAGTTCTATATCAGCCCCCTGGCCGGGTTCCTGGTGCGCTATGCCTATTGGGCGGCGATTGTGCTGGCGGTGGGCGCCGAGGTCACGGCGGTGGCGATGTACATGAAGTACTGGTTCGCCAACGTGCCGGAATGGGTGTGGATCGTCTCGTTCTCCAGCGTGCTGATCGTGCTTAACGCCATCAGCGTCAAGACCTTCGGCAACTTCGAATACTGGTTTTCGACGATCAAGATCAGCGCGATTGTCGGCTTTATCATCCTTGCGGTGTATGTGGTGTTCGGCTCTGGCAACCCGGATTACGGGGTGCAGAACTACACGGCCCACGGCGGGTTTTTCCCCAATGGCCTGAGTGGCATGTGGATCGCGGTGATTGTGTCGATCTTCAGCTACCTGAGCGTGGAGATGATCGCGGTGGCGGCGGGTGAAGCGGCTGACCCGGAGCAGGCGGTGAAAAAAGCCTTCCGCGCGACGATTGTGCGGCTGGTGGTGTTCTACCTGCTGACCTTGGCGCTGATGCTGGCCATCGTGCCGTGGAACCAGTCCGGGCAGAGCCAGAGCCCGTTTGTCACGGTGATGCAGACCATCGGCATTCCCGGCGCCACCGGGGTGATGAACTTCGTGATCCTGATTGCCGCGCTGTCGGCCATGAACAGCCAGCTCTACATCACCACGCGCATGATGTTCAGCCTGTCCCGCGCCGGCTTTGCGCCAAAATCCATGGGCGCACTGAGCAAGAGCGGGATCCCGCTCAATGCCCTGTTGCTGTCCAGTTCGGGCATCGCCTTGGCGACCCTGCTCAACGTGGTGTACCCGGAAAGCTCCTTCACCTTGATGATGGCCATCTCGATGTTTGGCGCGATCTTCACCTGGTTCATGATCTTCCTCACGCACCTGTTCTTCCGCCGCTACCGCAAGCGCCACGGCGGGCCGAAGTTGTCCTTCCAACTGCGGCTGTTTCCCTACAGCACGCTGCTGGGGCTGGTGCTGATGGGCGCGGTGATGATCACCACGTACTTCACCGAGGCGTTCAAGATGACCCTGGTGTTTGGCGTGCCGTTCCTGCTGATTCTCTCGGTGGTGTATTACGTGTTTTTCCGCAAAGGCACGGACAAGGCATCGAGCAAGGCCTTGGCGTAAGCCGGCAATTGCTCGAACGAACGCGCGCACAACAGCAGTCTGCGACAGGCCCAGTCTTCCGTCAGGGGCTGGGCCTGGAATGGCTGCGTGTGGGGCCAGCGCTGTAACGCGGCCAGCGGCACGATTCCCAGGCCCGCGCCACGGGCGACCATGCGCATCACCCCATCAAAGCCATCGGCCCGCACCCGGGTCTGCAAGCGAAAACCCGCGTGCAGCGCCTGTTCCTCCAGGTACACCGCCAACGCGCTGTCGGCGGCCAGGCCTACATAGTCGTAGGGCAGGCTGTCGATAAAACTCACTGCGCCGGCCGTCAGTGGGTGGCCTGTCGGCAGGATCAGCACCAACGGGTCGTCGCGAAATGGCCGGGTCTGCAAGCCGTGGCTGTCCACTGCATCGGAAATAATCCCCAGGTCCGCCGCGCCCTGGCGCAAGGCATGGGTGATGCGCAGGCTGGGCAGTTCCTGCAGGTCGATATCGAGGTTGGGGTGGGTGCAGAGAAAATCCGCCAGCAACTCCGGCAGGTATTCGCTGAGGGCGGTGGTGTTGCACAGCAGGCGCACCTGGCCTTTGACGCCGTTGGCGTACTCCGCCAGCTCCTGTTGCAGACGTTCGGCCTGTTGCAACAGCAGGCGTGCGTGGCGGGCCAGGGCGTTGCCGGCGGCCGTCGGGGTCACGCCACGGCGGCCGCGCTGCAGGAACTCGACGCCCAGTGAAGCCTCCATTGCGCGAATGCGCGCACTGGCGGCGGCCAGGGATAGGTGGCCGCGGGCGGCGCCGGCGGTGATGTTGCCGGTATCGAGGATGTGCAGGTAGAGGCGCAGGTCGATCAGGTCAAAGTGCATGGCTGGGGTTCTCGGGTGCCTGGACGGGCCTTATCGCAGGCAAGCCAGCTCCCACATTTGGAAGGGTGAACACATTCAGAATGTGGGAGCTGGCTTGCCTGCGATAGCGGTCTAAGCCTCACGCAAAACAAGAGGCTGCCTCAGTATATGGCGAATTTCCAACCCTACTCCAAACCCGCAAACTCCCCCCATGACAACCTTCCTCGCGTTCTACCAAGACCTCGGCCCAGCCCTGACCCTGCTGGTGATCGGCACCTTCCTGCTGGCCGGCACCGTCAAGGGCGTGATTGGCCTGGGCCTGCCCACCGTCGCCATGGGCCTGCTCGGCCTGGCTATGTTGCCGGCGCAGGCTGCGGCCCTGCTGATCATCCCTTCGGCCATCACCAACCTCTGGCAACTGACCTTCGGTGGGCACTTGGGCGCACTGAGCAAACGCCTGTGGCCCATGCTGCTGCTGATTTTTCTGGGGACCGGGCTCGGTTCGCTGTGGCTGGGCATGGACGGCGGTCCCTGGGTGGTGCGGGCCTTGGGCGGGGCGTTGCTGGTGTATGCGCTATGCGGGCTGTTGCTGCCGACGTTGCGCGTGCCCGTCGGCAGCGAGCGCTGGCTGGGCCCGCTGTGTGGTCTGCTGACGGGGATCGTCACTTCGGCCACCGGCGTCTTCGTGATCCCGGCCGTACCCTACTTGCAAGCACTGGGCTTGCACCGTGACCAACTGGTGCAGGCGCTGGGCCTGTCCTTCAGCGTGTCTACCCTGGCCCTGGCCGCCGGGTTGTTCTGGCACGGCAACCTCGGGGCCGGCGAACTGAATGCCTCGCTGCTGGCGTTGGTGCCGGCGCTGCTGGGCATGTGGCTGGGGCAAAAGCTGCGCCAGTGCATCAGTGCTGTGCTGTTCAAGCGCGTGTTTTTTATGGGCATGGCGGCCCTGGGCGGGCACCTGCTGATAGGTGGTTGAGGCAATAATCAGATGGTCACTCGTGCCTGAAGGTCAAAAGTGTTTTGCCGGTCCGTGGCTTACTCACCCGAGGGGTTGCCCGTAGCCTGCGCTCATCCATTTTCAACCTTCAGGTACAACCCCATGAAAAAAGTTCTGTTGCTCAACGGCGGCAAGAAATTCGCCCACTCCGATGGCCGCTACAACAACACCCTGCATGATGCGGCGCTGGCCGTGCTGGACCGGGGTGGGCTCGACGTGAAAGTCACCCATATCGACGCCGGCTACGACGTGGCCGAAGAAGTCGCCAAGTTCCTCTGGGCCGACGTGATCATCTACCAGATGCCCGGCTGGTGGATGGGCGCCCCATGGATCGTCAAGAAGTACATCGACGAAGTCTTCACCGAAGGCCACGGCAGCCTGTACGCCAGCGATGGCCGCACCCGTTCCGATGCGTCGCAGAAGTACGGCAGCGGCGGCCTGATCCAGGGCAAGCAGTACATGTTGTCGCTGACCTGGAATGCACCACAGGCAGCATTCGATGACCCGAGCGACTTCTTCGAAGCCAAGGGCGTGGATGCGGTGTACTTCCCGTTCCACAAGGCCAACCAGTTCCTTGGTATGAGTGGCCTGCCGACGTTCCTGTGTGTGGACGTGATGAAGCGCCCCTCCATCGAGGCTGATGTGCTGCGCTACGAGCAGCATCTGGCCCAGGTGTTTAACCTGACGCTGTAATACGGCTAGTATCCACGCAGCCGTATTCACGAGGATTCACGTTGAAAGCCCGATCCGATGAGCTACAGATCTTCGTCTGCGTGATTGAATGCGGTTCGATTTCCGCTGCCGCCGAACAAGTCGGGCAGACGCCTTCGGCGGTCAGCCGCACTTTGTCGCGGCTCGAAGCCAAGCTCGACACCACCCTGATCAACCGCACCACGCGGCGCATGGACCTGACCGAAGAGGGCAAGTACTTTTTCGAGCAGGCCAAGCTGATCCTGGAGCAGATGGACGAGCTGGAAGAGCGCCTGTCGTCACGGCAGAAAACCCCGTCCGGGCGCTTGCGGATCAACGCCGCCTCGCCGTTCATGCTGCATGCCATCGTGCCGTACGTCGCCGAGTTCCGCCGCCTGTACCCGGATATCCAGCTGGAGCTCAACAGCAACGACCTGATCATCGACCTGCTGGAACAGAGCACCGACATTGCTATCCGCATCGGTGCCCTGGCGGATTCGACCCTGCATGCCCGCTCCCTGGGCTGCAGCCCGCTGCATATCCTCGCCAGCCCGGCGTACCTTGAGCAGCACGGCACGCCAACCACAGTGGCGGACCTGGCCAATCACACCTTGCTCGGCTTTACCCAGACCGAAACCCTCAACCACTGGCCGCTGCGCCATGTGCAGGGCGACCGCTGGCAGATCGAGCCGGGCATTGCTGCGTCCAGCGGGGAAACCCTGCGCCAACTGGCGTTGGAGGGGCAGGGGATTGCCTGCCTGTCGCACTTCATGACCATCGAAGACATCAACGCCGGCCGCCTGCAGTCGATCCTGACACCGTTCAACAGTGGCTATCGCCAACCGATCAACGCGGTGTACTACCGCAACTCGCAGTTGGCCCTGCGTATCCAGTGCTTTTTGGACTTTATCCAGGAAAAGCTCGCGCGCTACGCCTGTTGACCGGCTCCTACTGGTCCGGTGTGGTGGTTTTCCGTACCATCGCCCCCTCATTTCCCGCAACGCCCCCGGTAAACCCATGAAGCTCTCTCGTCTGCGCGCCGACGCCCTGGCCGGACTCACCACGTCTTTTGCCTTGCTGCCCGAATGTATCGCCTTTGCCCTGGTGGCCCACCTCAACCCGCTGATGGGCCTGTATGGCGCCTTTATCATCTGCACCTTGACCGCGTTGTTCGGCGGCCGGCCGGGGATGGTCTCGGGGGCGGCGGGGTCGATGGCGGTGGTGATCGTCGCGCTGGTGGTGCAACACGGCGTGGAGTACCTGCTGGCGACGGTGTTGCTCGGCGGCCTGATCATGATTGCCTTCGGCCTGCTGCGCCTGGGCAAGCTGGTGCGTATGGTGCCGCACCCGGTGATGCTCGGTTTCGTCAACGGCCTGGCGATCATCATCGCCCTGGCGCAACTGGAACATTTCAAGAGCGGTGAGACCTGGCTCAGTGGCACGCCGTTGTATGTGATGACGGGGTTGGTGGTGGCGACCATGGCCATCGTCTACCTGCTGCCCCGCCTGACCCGCGCGGTGCCGCCGGCGCTGGTGGCGATTCTTGGTGTGGGGCTGGCGGTGTACCTGCTGGGCTTGCCCACCCGCACGCTGGGCGATATGGCCCATATCGCCGGCGGCCTGCCGACTTTTGCCCTGCCGCAGATCCCCTGGACCCTGGAAACCCTGGGCATCATCGCGCCTTACGCTTTCCTGATGGCCATGGTCGGGCTGCTGGAAACCCTGTTGACCCTCAACCTCACCGACGAAATCACCGAGACCCGTGGTTACCCCGACCGCGAAAGCGTGGCCCTGGGTGCGGCGAATATGGTCAGTGGGGTGTTTGGCGGCATGGGTGGCTGCGCGATGATCGGGCAGACGGTGATCAACCTCAGCTCGGGCGGACGCGGGCGTTTCTCCGGGGTGTTTGCCGGGGTGATGATCCTGCTGTTTATTTTGTTCCTGTCGCCGCTGATCGAGCGCATTCCCCTGGCGGCGCTGGTGGGGGTGATGTTTGTGGTGTCCCAGCAGACGTTTGCCTGGGCGTCGCTGCGGGTGATCAACAAAGTGCCGCTCAATGACGTGTTGGTGATCATCGCGGTGACGGTGATCACGGTGTTCACCGACCTGGCCACGGCAGTGCTGTGCGGGATTGTGATTGCCGCGCTCAACTTTGCCTGGCAGCAGGCGCGGGAGTTGTACGCCGATGAACATCTGGAGGCCGATGGCAGCAAGCTCTACCGGCTGCACGGCACCCTGTTCTTTGCCTCGACCACACCCTTTCTGAACCAGTTCGACCCGGCCAACGATCCGGCCCAGGTAACGCTGGATTGCCGTCACCTGAGTTTTGTCGACTATTCAGCGATTGCTGCGTTGATGACCCTGCGCGAACGCTACAGCAAGGCCGGCAAGCACCTGCGGGTGCTGCATTTGTCGGAGCGCTGCAAGAAGCTGCTCAAGCGCGCGCGGGTGCAGCACGACTGATCCTGCAGGTGTAGGCGAGGGGGGTTATGGGCCGACGAGGTTTTCCAGTTCATCGGCGCGGGTCTGGGTCATGTCCAGCACACAACCCGAGCCGTTGACTTGATCAATGCTGCCGCCGGTCGCGGAGCCGGCGAAGGCGCAATTGGCATCCCGGTATTTGATCCACAGGCGCTGTACATCTTGCAGTTGCTGCCTGCGTGGGCCTTGCTGGGCCTGCAGTGCGGTTTGGTAGGCGCTGTTCAGGCGCTTGTCCTGCACCTTGGTTTCCTGGGCGTTGCAGCCGACCATCGCGGCCGTGGTGTTGGCGGCGTCCAGGCACTTTTGCAAGGCCGGGCTGCTGTCGGCGGCCGTAGCGGTGCCGGACAAGGCCAGCAGTAACGCGCTGAGGGCAAGGGTTCTACGGTTCATGACGGGCTTCCTGAAGATGATTCGGTGTGCAATCTGAGACCGGACAGTGGCCGTTGAGTTTCCCGCATTGGGCCCGGCCTGCATGTAAGAACGATCCCCTGATTTTCATCCTGAGTCTGCGGGCATGTCCCAAAGCGACAGCGCTTATCTGTGGGCGAAAATTACTTTCATAAAATTTGAAAATGCTCCTCGGTAATGATTTATGAGTTTCACAACCAATTCGACGTGACCCTTTCCGAGGAGTACCGCATGGCCGCATCACCGGGCGTCTGGCTGTTGGCATACGCTGCCATCGCCATCATTGCATTGATCGTGCTGATTGCACGTTACCGGCTCAACCCGTTTATCGTCATCACCCTGGTGTCCATCGGCCTGGCGCTGCTGGCCGGGATGCCGGCGGATACGATCATGGGTTCCTACGAGGCGGGGGTCGGCAAGACCCTGGGGCATATCGCGCTGGTGGTGGCCCTGGGCACCATGCTCGGCAAGATGATGGCCGAGTCCGGCGGCGCCGAGCAGGTGGCGCGCACCCTGATCAACCGTTTCGGCGAGCGCAATGCCCACTGGGCCATGGTGTGCATTGCCTTCCTGGTGGGGCTGCCGCTGTTTTTCGAGGTCGGTTTTGTATTGCTGGTGCCGATTGCCTTTACCGTGGCCCGGCGCGTGGGCGTGTCGATCCTGATGGTCGGTTTGCCGATGGTCGCCGGTCTGTCGGTGGTGCATGCCCTGGTGCCGCCACACCCGGCGGCAATGATGGCGGTGCTGGCGTATAACGCCTCGGTCGGGCAAACCGTGTTGTATGCGATTTTGATCGGCATCCCCACCGCGATCATCGCCGGCCCGGTGTACGCCAAGTTCATCGTGCCGCGCATCCACCTGCCCGCCGAAAACCCGCTGGAACGCCAGTTTATCGAGCGCGAACCGCGCACCCGCCTGCCGAGCTTCGGCCTGACCATGGGCACCATCCTGTTGCCAGTGGTGCTGATGATGATCGGTGGTTGGGCCAACCTGATCTCCACGCCCGGCAGCGGCTTCAACCAGTTCCTGTTGTTTATCGGGAACTCGGTGATCGCCTTGCTGTTGGCGACCCTGGTCAGCTTCTGGACCCTGGGCCTGGCCCAGGGCTTCAACCGCGAGTCGATCCTCAAGTTCACCAACGAGTGCCTGGCGCCCACCGCCAGCATCACCCTGCTGGTGGGCGCGGGCGGCGGCTTGAACCGGATCCTGGTGGACGCCGGCGTGACCCATGAAATCCTCGGCATGGCCAACGCCTTCAACCTGTCGCCACTGGTGATGGGCTGGTTGTTTGCCGCGCTGATGCGCATCGCCACCGGCTCGGCCACCGTGGCCATGACCACCGCGTCGGGCGTTGTCGCCCCGGTGGCCCTGGGCCTGGGTTATCCACACCCGGAATTGCTGGTGCTGGCGACCGGTGCCGGTTCGGTGATCTTTTCCCACGTCAACGACGGCGGCTTCTGGCTGATCAAGGAATACTTCAATATGACGGTGATCCAGACCTTCAAGACTTGGACCGTACTGGAGACTTTGATTTCGCTGGTCGCCTTCGGTCTGACCTACGGCCTGTCTCTTGTTTTATGAGCCTCATCCTGTAACCCGGAGACCCCATGGACATCCTCTACCAGATCCGCGCCCGCCAGGATTCCTTCAGCGCTGGCGAAGGGCGTATCGCCCGGCTGATGCTCGATGATGTGGGTTTTGCCGCATCCGCCAGCCTGGAAGAGTTGTCCCAGCGGGCCGAGGTCAGCACCGCGACCTTGTCGCGCTTTGCCCGCAGCGTCGGCTGCCGTGATTTGCGCGACCTGCGCCTGCAACTGGCCCAGGCCAGCGGTGTGGGCAGTCGCTTCCTCGACCCGGCGGGGTTGCCCGAGCAGTCGGCGTTTCATCGGCAGATCCTCGGCGATATCGAAGGGACGCTGCGCCAGCACCTGTCCGGCTTCAACCAGGCCGATTTTGTCGATGCGGTGAACCTGCTGGGCAAGGCGCGGATGATCCACGCCTTTGGCATGGGCGGCCCCTCGAGCCTGTGCAGCGAAGAGTTGCAGGTGCGGCTGGTGCGCCTGGGCTATCCGATTGCCGCCTGCCGCGATCCGGTGATGATGCGGGTCACGGCCGCCACATTGAGTGCCGAGCACGCCCTGATTGTCTGCTCCCTGACCGGCCTCACGCCCGAGTTGCTGGGCGTGGTGGAACTGGCCCGCAACTATGGCGCACGGATTGTCGCCATCACCCTGGCCGACTCGCCGCTGGCGCAGTTGGCCGACGTGCTGCTGCCGCTGCAACCGGCCGAAACCAGTTTTATCTACAAGCCCACGGCGGCGCGCTACGGCATGCTGCTGGCCATTGATTTGCTCGCCACTGAACTGGCCCTGGTCATGCCGGACGACAACCAGGAACGCCTGCGCCGGATCAAGCTGGCCCTGGACGACTATCGCGGCGGCCCTGACAGCCTGCCGCTGGGAGATTGAGATGAAGTACCACACGCTGATTCGCCAGGCGCTGATCATTGATGGCAGCAACACGCCGGGGTATCTCGCTGACGTGGGGCTGCGCGCGGGGCGTATCGAGAAGATCGGCGACTTGTCGGCGGCCCAGGGCGAGCATGAGATCCAAGCCGGTGGCCGTGTACTGGCGCCGGGTTTTATCGACGTCCACACCCACGATGACACGGTGGTGATCCGCCAGCCGCAGATGCTGCCCAAGCTCAGCCAGGGCGTGACCACGGTGATCGTCGGCAACTGCGGCATCAGCGCCTCGCCGGTCAGCCTGCGTGGCGATCCGCCAGACCCGATGAACCTGCTGGGCAATGCCGAGGCGTTTGCCTATCCGCGTTTCCTCGATTACCGCGCGGCGGTGGAAAACGCTCACCCGGCCCTCAACGTCGCGGCATTGATTGGCCATACCGCTTTGCGCAGCAACCATATGGACGACCTGCACCGCACCGCCACTGCCACCGAAATCGCGGCGATGCGCGAGCAACTGCAGGAAAGCCTCGAAGCGGGCGCCCTCGGCTTGTCCACCGGCCTGGCCTACGCCAGCGCGTTCAACGCCGACACCGACGAAGTGCTGCAATTGAGTGAAGAACTGACGGCGTTTGGCGCGGTGTACACCACCCATCTGCGCAGTGAATTCGAGCCGGTGCTGGAGGCCATGGACGAGGCGTTTCTGATCGGCCGTCATGCCCAGGCACCGGTGATTATTTCCCACCTCAAATGTGCCGGCGCCGGCAACTGGGGGCGCAGCCCGCAATTGCTGGCGTCCCTGGAGCAGGCGGCGAAGACCCATCCGGTGGGCTGCGATTGTTATCCCTATGCCGCCAGTTCCTCGACCCTGGACCTCAAGCAAGTCACCGATGCCTTCCGCATCACCATCACCTGGTCCACGCCGCACCCGGAAGTGGGCGGGCGTGACTTGCAGGACATCGCCGCCGAGTGGGGTGTATCCCTGCTGGACGCTGCCCGTCGCCTGCAACCGGCGGGGGCGGTGTACTACGGAATGGATGAGGCCGATGTGCAACGCATCCTTGCCCATCCGCTGTCGATGGTGGGCTCCGACGGCTTGCCGGAAGACCCGTTCCCCCATCCGCGCTTGTGGGGCGCATTCCCGCGGGTACTCGGACATTTCAGTCGTGACCTGGGACTTTTCCCGCTGCACACAGCGGTACACAAAATGACCGGCTTGTCGGCCGCGCGCTTTGGCCTGGCCGAGCGCGGGGAAATCCGCGAGGGGCATTGGGCCGACCTGGTGCTGTTCGACCCGTTGCGGATAAGGGATGTGGCGGACTTCAAGGACCCGCAACGTGCCGCCGAGGGCATTGATGGGGTGTGGGTCAATGGTGTGTTGAGCTACTGCGACGGGCAAGCGAACGGCCAGCGGGCGGGGCGCTTCCTGGCGCGCAGTGGTGATTTGCGGCGGGGTTTTGCCCAGGTGTGACAGGCCATAAGGTGTGTCAGATTGTGCTCAATGAGGGCTTACAAAACGCAGGTTGTGGCTGTGGGAGCGCTATCTAAGATGGACGGGACTTCTTACGGAGAGCCTGTATGCACAATCAATATGATAGCGTCAGTCATTTCGGTAACCCATCCATCTTCACTGCCTCGGTGCGCGTCGGTGACCATACGGGCGAAGCTAATGTGCCAGCCGCCAACACGCTGGCCACCTTTCCTTTTCCCCGGGATACGATCAAAGGCTGGATCCAGGAAAAAGTCTGGAACCTGACCCATCAATGGATCGACCCTGACAAGGTCTACCTGCATAAATTCTCGTCCGCCAACAGCACGCACAGCAGTGGCGCGGTGACCGGCTGGGCGCACAGCGGCACGCCCGAGTCCTCCATGACCCTCACCGAGGCGGTCGCCAGCGATTTCTTTTCGGCGCAGCGCTATGGCACCGCCGGCAAGGCCCACGGTTGAATCCAGCCTCGACTGGCGTTCACAGCACGCTCGCCTTGGGGTAGGGTGGTGGCCTGACAACAGGACGTTTTGTGGATTTGGAGAGCCTTATGCAGTTAGGAAAAGTCACCCCCATCCTGCGGATTTTCGACGAGGCCAAGGCGCTGGAGTTCTACGTCGACTTCCTGGGATTCAAGGTGGATTGGCAGCATCGGTTCGAAGCGAATTTTCCGTTGTACCTGCAAGTGTCGCTGGGCGAGTGCGTGCTGCATCTATCCGAGCACCATGGCGACGCCTCGCCGGGCGCGGCGGTGCGGATCCAGGCACCAGGGGTGGATGGGTTCCAGCAGCAATTGCAGGCCAAGAATTATCGCTTTGCCAAGCCGGGCGTCGAGGAAACACCCTGGGGCTCGCGGGAGATGAGCATCAAGGACCCGTTTGGTAATCGGCTGGTGTTTGTCGAGGAAGGCCAGGCCTGATCGACAAATGGCAGGGGCATCAGCCGCTGTTTGTCACACCTCGTAGTGAATGGCCTGCGTGTTTATCACGTCTGGCGATTCCTGCGAGACAGCTTCGATGACCGTCAAGGCCTGAGAAGTGGAGCCGCCCCGGTTTCGGCCGGGGCGGCTTTTTGTTTACACCCGGAAATGGCTGACCATCTGCTGCAACTGGCTGCCCAGTCGTGCCAGTTCGACGCTGGACTTGGCGGTCTCGTCGCTGGCCGTTGCGGTCTGCTCCGACACATCACGCACATTGACGATGCTGCGGCTGATTTCTTCGGCCACGGCGCTTTGCTGTTCGGCGGCGGCGGCGATCTGTTGGTTCATCGACTGGATGTTCGACACCGTACGGGTGATGTTCTCCAGGGAGACGCCGGCCTTGCGGGTCAGTTCGACGCTGCTGTCGGTCAGGCTGCGGCTGTTGTTCATCACCGTGGCCACTTGCTGGGTGCCGTTCTGCAAACCGGCGACCAGGCCTTCGATTTCTTCGGTGGACTTCTGCGTGCGCTGGGCCAGGCCGCGGACCTCGTCGGCGACCACGGCAAACCCACGGCCGGCTTCACCGGCACGTGCGGCTTCGATGGCGGCGTTGAGCGCCAGCAGGTTGGTCTGTTCGGCCACGGCCTTGATCACGTCCATCACACTGCCGATCTTGTTGCTCTCTTGTTGCAGGTGCGCCATGGCGTCGGTGGAACGCGCCACTTCGTCGGCCAGGCGTTCGATCTGGGCGATGGCTTCGGCCACCACCTTGTCGCCTTCGCGGGCCTGGCCATCGGCGGTGGATGCGGCCTGGGAAGCCTGTTCGGCGTTGCGCGCCACTTCCTGCACGGTGGCGGTCATCTCATGCATCGCGGTGGCCACTTGATCGGTCTCGATCTTCTGGCTGTTGACCCCGGCGCTGGTCTGCTCGGTCACGGCCGACAGCTCTTCGGCAGCGCTGGCGATCTGCGTGACGCCGTCGCGGATACCGGAGATCAGCTCGCGCAAGGTGCTGCCCATGCGCTGGATGCCTTGTTGCAGCACGCCCAGCTCATCCCGACGGGTCACCTGGATGTTGTGGCTCAGGTCGCCGGAAGCGATGCGCTCGACCACTGCCAGGGTTTCCTGCAGCGGGCGGGTGATCTGCCGGGTGATGACCAGCGCGGCGATAATCCCCACCAACAGCGCGAGCACGGTGCTGATCAGTTGCAGGCTGCGGGCCTGGACGCTTTCGGCGTCGCGGCGTTGCAGTTGGATGTCATACAGCGCTTCGCTGCGCGACACGATATCGGCGCCCTGCACAGTCATTTCCTGGCGGGCGAGAACGATATTGGCGTTGGCGGCTTTATACGCCTGCAGCGCAGTGCGGTAGGCGCCCAGGGCGTTTTCCAGGGCGGTCAGCTCGGTTTGCTGGGCTTCACCGAACACGTTCTTCAAGCCTTTGAGGCCATTGATCGCCGATTCGATTTGCGCTTCTGCACGGGCTTCGGTGTCTGGGTTGACGTTGCCGGTGTAGCCGCGCACTTCATAGCGCGCCACCTGGAACTCTTCCTTGGCGTGGTTGACGGCTTCGTACTGGGCGAAGCGCTCACTGCTTTCAGGCATCTGCCGCACGCTGCGGTCCAGGGCTGCAATCACCAGGCCGGCTGCGTCGGCGCGTTCGCCCATGGTCTGGCGTGCGGCGTTCCCGTTGCGGTAGGCCTCGCGCATTTTGTTCAGCGACTGCCGGTAGGCGGTGATGGTGTCTTTCTGCTCGTTGAGCAGCTTGAGGTTTTCCGGGCTCTTGAAGCTGTTGACCAACTGTTGCTGCTGCGCGGCAAAACTGTCGAGGGTGGTCTGCACATTCTGCGCCACGGCTTCGTCGCCGTTGGCGAGCATGTACTGCAGGCGCACGATGCGCAGTTTGGTCAGCGATGAATTGAGCTGGGTGATATCGCTCATCCAGTTGCTGCGGTCGATCAGGCTGCCCAGGCTGGTCCAGCCGGTGAGTGCGAGGATCGAGGTGAGCACGAGCACCAGGCCGAAGCCCAGGCCCAGTTTCAAGTTGACGCTGATGTTGCCAAACCATGTATTCATCGAATTCCTCCAGGAACAGATTGCGTGTACATCAGTTGCTGGAAGGTCGCCCAGCCGATGGATAGTCTGGGGATATCGGCAGGCAGGGCGAGAGCTGAAACGGTTTTTTAATCAATGTGGGATTCGTGGATGAGTGGTCACTTTTAAAAAGCTGACTTCCCTTTGTGGCGAGCGGGCTTGCCCGCGTTGGGGGGGCGTAGAGCCATCCCCAGGAGAGGGGACTGCTGCGCAGTCCAACGCGGGCAAGCCCGCTCGCCACAACAAGCCCGCTCGCCACAACAAGCCCGCTCGGCACAACACGGCCGCTGGTCAGGGGGATCAGCTTGTGGGCAGGATCCTCAGGACCAGGCACGACGCCGCATCCCGGCTCAGGTGCAGGCGATTGTGCGCAATGCGCGGATGGCTGGCCTGGCCCTCGTTCTCGCCGCTGTTGGGGTTGACGTCGAAGCGCGGGAAATTGCTACTGGAAATGTCCAAGCGCAGGCGATGGCCTTGTTTGAACAGATTGCAGGTGGCAAATGGCTCGATGTTTACCTTCACCCGCTCGCCGGGTGTCAGCGGTCTGGGCTGCTCCCAATCGTCGCGATAGCGGCAGCGGCGGATGCCGTCGGTGATGTTCATCGCAAAGCCTTCCGGGTAAGCGGCGCTCGGCGGGTAGACATCCACCAGCTTGGCGGTGAAGTCGGTGTCCGGCGCGTCGCTGTCGATCCACAGCTCGATCTGCACCGTCCCGGCGACGATCAGGTCCTCGCTCAGGGGCGCGGTCTGAAAGCTCAGCACATCGTCGCGCTCGCACAGGGGGCCATTGTCACCACGGGTGCCAAAAAAGTCCGGGCGTTCACGCTGGTCGAAGGCGCCGCCGACAAAAATCGGCGCGCCGGATGTCAACGCACCGCCCACGGTCGGCACCGGGTTGGCCGGGTCGGCGTAGTAACCCAACACAGCTTCGTCAGCGCTGGGCGCAACCTCGGTCAATTGCCGTTGCGCATCCAGGTACAAGGTCAGCGACTGGGTGCCAGGCAGTGGCCATTGCTCGCCCTGCAGCCAGCGACCGCCGTGTTGCAGGCGGCCCTGCTCATCCGGCAAACCGCTGCCACCGCCCATCAAGAACACCTGCACCTGGGCTGCCGGTGGCTGCGTCCCGGGCTTGAGGGATTGCTCGAACCATTGCAGGCGACAACTCAACCAATCCTGTGCCACCTGGCCGTCAAACGCGGCCTGGGCGCCGAACTCCACATCGCCGCTATGGCTGATATTGCGGTCACCGTGCAACCACGGCCCCATGATCAACTGTTGCGGCGCGCTGCTGGCGCGGTTGAAGGCGGTGTAGTTGGTCAGGGTCGAGCTGACATAAGCGTCGTACCAACTGGACATGAACAGCACCGGAATGTCCGGCAAGCGCCCGTAGTGACCTTCGGCATAAATTCCCGATTTCTGCCAGTAGGGGCCGAAGGTGCCCTGGGCCCACTGCTCCAGCAGATAGGCTTCGTACTCGGGCACATGACGCAACGGCGATTGGCCCGCCTGCCAGGGCATGCGGCGGAACCATTCATGGATGTCTTCGTCTTCCAGCGCCTGGCGCACCTGTGGGTCGGCCAGGGCGAGCGGGCTTTCTTTGGCCTGGCGAAACGCCCAGGTCGCCTGCTTGAGTTCAAACGCACCGCCCTGGCGAATCCCGCATTGGTAGGCGTTGGCGAAGCCGCCGCTGTCGAGCACCATGCTGCTCAGGCCCGGCGGGTGCAGGCAGGCCATCGCCAGTTGGGTGTGGGCCGCGTAGGACAGGCCCATGCTGCCGATCTTGCCGTTGCACCATGGCTGGCGAACGATCCAGGCCAGGGTGTCGAAACCGTCTTCGCCCTCGGCGGTGTACTTGGTGAACACCCCTTCGGAGGCGTAGCGCCCGCGACAATCCTGGAAGATCGCGACAAACCCCTGGGCGGTAAAACGCGCCGCCATTTGCTCGCGGGAGATGTGCTGGCCGTCGAGCTGTTTTTCCGAGCGCGACGGTTTGCACTTGTCATAGGGCGTACGTTCGATCACCACCGGATACGGCCCTTCGCCGCCCGCCGGCAGGTAGATATCGGTGGCCAGGTGGATGCCGTCGCGCATGGCGATCATCTGGTTGTGCAGGGTTTGCATAGGTAAAACACTCATCGACTCAGTATCCGGTTTGCACGGCAATGGCTAGCAGCACCATCGCCAGTACCGCATAGATCAGGAACAGCGGCAGGATGTAGCGCGCCCATTGGCCCCAGCCGACGTTGGCGGTGGCCAGCAGCACCAGCAGGCCGCTGGAGGTCGGGGTGATCATGTTGGTCAGGCCGTTGCCCATCAAAAAGGCAAACACCGTGGTTTGCGGGCTGACCCCGGACAACTGGCCCAGTGGCCCGAAGATCGGCATGGTCACCGCGGCCTGACCGGAGGTGGAGGGGATCAGCACGTCCAGCCCCAGTTGCGCGAAGAACATGCCGTAGGCCGAGACCACCGGCCCGTGGTCGCCCACCAGGTTGGCCAGGCTGTTGACGATGGTGTCCAGCACCTGCCCGGTGCTGAGGATGATTTCCACGGCGGTCGCCAGGCCGATCAGGACGCCGGCGATCAGCACCTTCTTCATGCCATCGACAAACGCGCTGGCGGCAGTGCTGGCGGCCAGGCCGGCGATCACAGCGAAGGCCACGGTCAGCAGCAGGTAGAACGCCGATAGCTCATGGTATTTCCAGCCCCAGCGGTTCGAGGCATACACCAGGAAGCCGATGCCGCCGCCCAGCACCAGCAGGTTCAACAGGTGGCGAATCGGCAGGGGTTTGCTTTCGAAGGTGATCTGCGCGCTGGCATCAAAGCCGTGCTTGCGAATGCTCCACAGCACAAACGCGATACCCACCAACAGGAAGGTGCAATAGGCCGCGACGCGCATGCTCAAGCCGCTGAAGATCGGCAGGCCGACCATCGGCTGGGCCACGGACAAGGCCACCGGGTTGGAGATGGACGCCAGGTAGCCGATCTTCACCGAGATGGTGACGATGGCCAGCCCAATCAGGTTCGACAGCCCCAGGCGGTTGGCCATGGCCACCATCAACGGCACGATCAGGATGAACTCCTTGGCCAACCCCATAAAGGTACTGCCAGCGGAAAACACCAGCATCAGGCTCGGCACCAGCACGTAGATATTGCCTCGTGTCATGCCTAGCAGGCGCTCCAGCCCGGCGTCGATCACCCCGGCCTTGTTCAGCACGCCGAACATGCCGCCGATGAACAGCACCATGAAAATCAACGCCGCACGCTTTTCGATGCCTTGGGGAATGGCCATGAAACCTTCCACCAACGATACCGGGCGGGCCGTTGTGTCGCCGGCCTTGCGGGGTTCCAGGGAGAACAGTTGGCTGAAGGAATCCTGCTTTTCCAGCACCTGATACGAGCCCGGCACCACCAGGCCATTCTGACGCTGGAACTTGCCGGCATTCACCGCGTAGGTGAAGGCGACGGCGAGCAGGACGATACTCAGCAGAATGATCGCCGGGTTGATTTGCTTGCGTTGCACGGGTTTGTCTGCGGCCGCCTCGGTGGGCGACGGGGTACGGAGGATCTGCGGTTCGGTCATGCTGGCGGCCCCGGCGCGGCCCCCGTCTGAGCGGGGTGCGTGCGCTGTTATTGTTGTGGGTAGTGACGCTTGGTTGGGCGGACACTAGGGCATCGCGCGCAGGCCCACAACGTTATGCGTGGGGCGGGTTGGGGTATGCGTTTTACGCAGCGCTCGGGATGCCGAGAGGGGATTCTGGTCTCCGGCCGCGCAGAGGGCTACGGGATTTTTGCAATGGGATTCAGGCGCAGTTTAAGGTGCTCGGCAAATGCCGTTACCAACTGTGAGCGCGGCTCGTCGGCACGAAATGCCAGGCCAAATTCATAGGGCAATGCCGGGCGAAACGGCCGGCTGACAATCGGCAGGTGCATGAAGTGGCTGGCCAGCAGGCCATTGACGATCGACACCCCCAGGCCTTCGGCGACAAAGCTGCAGGCGGCGCCCACCGAGTGCACTTCGACCCGTACCTGGGGCGTCAGGTTGGCGGCGCGGAACATCTGGTTCAACTCGGTACGCACTGCCCGTTGCCGGCCCAGCATCACCAACGGCACATTGCGCAGATGTTGCACCTCGATGAACGCGTGGCGGCTCAGTGGATGGTCGGCCGGCATCACGCACACGCCTTCGGTGTGCAGCACCGGCTCGATATCAAAGTCGGGGATCTCGGTGGGCAGGCGCACAAAACCCAGGTCGGCGGAGCGGTCCAGCACGGCGCGCTCGATCATGTCGTAGGAACCGGTCAGCAGTTCGACCACGGTGTCGTCATGGTCCTTGAGAAAGTCCGCAACAATACGCGGCAACAATTCCTGGGTCATGCTGGTGGGCACGCCGACTTTAAGCAGGCTTTTGCGCGAGCGGCCGACGCGCATTTCGTCCGCCAGACGCTGGATCCGCTGCATGCCGTCCACCAGGCCGGCAACTTCGGTGAGCAGTTCCTCGGCCTCTGGCGTGGCCATCAACCGGCCCTTTTTACGCAGGAACAGGGCAAACCCCAGGGCGTCTTCCAACTGGCTCAACAGGCGGCTGACCGCAGACTGCGACAAGCCCATACGGGTGGCTGCGCCGATGGTCGAGCCGGTGGACATGATCGCCTTGAAGGCTTCGAGTTGTTTGAGATTCACCGTGGATTTCCTGTCGAAGGGCGGCTTTGCGCATAGCGTCATGCGCTTCTCGCATAACGTTGTGGGGCGTTCGGCAAGCCGTTAGTGTCCGCCCCAATGTGACCTGGCGTCCAGCCTGGCACACGGAGCAACTGCCCATAAAAATCGACAATACGGCATTGAGGAAACAGTTATGCGTGAGCTTTTCACCAGGGGTGGCGTGGTCACCGTCGGGGTGCTGGCGAGTCTGTCGCCGTCGCTGATGGCCCAGGGGTTCTGGGAGGATTCCCATGGCAAGCTGACCCTGCGCAATTACTATTTCAACGACGGCTATCGCGACGGTGGCGAGGACCGCAAGGAATGGGCGCAAGGCTTTTTGCTCAACTTGCAGTCGGGCTACACCGAGGGCACCGTCGGCTTTGGCCTGGATGCCCAGGGGCTGTCGGGGATCAAGCTCGACTCCAGCCGCACCCACGCCGGCACCGGTTTGTTGCCGGTCCACGATGATGGGCGCGCCGCCAATGAATTCTCCAGCCTCGGCGTGACCGCAAAAATGCGCATCGGCGCGGCCGTGGTGAAAACCGGCACCTTGCTGCCCAAGATCCCGGTACTGGTGCATAACGACGGGCGCCTGCTGCCCCAGACATTTCGCGGCACTCAGGTCGAATACACGGGCATCCGCAACCTGTACCTGCACAGCGGGCACCTGGATCAATTCAAACTGCGTAACTCCAGCGACAGCGTGGATATTTATCCACAGGGCTACAGCGGCAAAAAGGGCAGCGACTTCGATTTCGTCGGCGCCACCTATGCCTTCACGCCTACGCTCAGTGGCACCTGGTACTACGGGGAAATGCGCGAGTTCTATCGCCAGCAATTCCTCGGCCTGGTGCATAAGCAGCCGTTGGGCGCGGGGAGCCTGACCAGTGACTTGCGCTACTTCATCAGCAATGAGGCCGGCGAGGCGCGTAACGGCAAGGTCGACAGCGACATGTTCAGTGGTCTGTTCACCTATCGGCTGGGGCCGCAGGCGTTGGGTGTGGGTTACCAGAAAGTCAGTGGCGACACCGCGCTGCCCTATGCCAGCGTGTCCACGGTGTACTCGTTCAGCAACGCCGGGGTCGGCAAGTTCATCCAGGCTGGTGAGCAAACCTGGATGCTGCGCTATGACTACGACTTTGCCGCCGTGCTGCCGGGCCTGAGCTTTATGACCCGTTACTACAAGGGCCAGAACGGCGACTTCAAGGGCCGCGAAGCCCGCGAGTGGGAGTCCGACACCCACCTGCGCTACGTGATCCAGAACAGTACCCTCAAAGGCCTGGGCGTGGAGTTGCGCAAGGCCACCTACCGTTCCACCTATGCCAGTGACCGCGATAACTACCGGGTCTACCTGACTTACGACTTGGCGCTCTGGTAGGCCTTACTGTTCGACAAAGGAGTAGGGCCGGCTGCCCACGGTGATCTGCTTGAGAGCGGTGACCGGGGTGGTCAGTTGCTCGATACGGTCCAGCAACGCCAGGTTGCCCGGCCTGGCATCGAGATAGGCACGCAGTTGTGCCTCGGTCTGCAGGATCGGCAAGTTGTTCTGGGTGTAAAACACAGTGGCGCCGGCCACTCGCTCGTTGGGCTGGTACAGCACCACCGTGTGGCCTTGGGCCTGAAATGCCTGGATTTGGCGGGTCAGCGGTACAAAGGACTCACGCCGGTCGGCCTTGGGCGCATACCAGATAGCCGCGCCCAGGTAGCAGGCGATCACCACGGCAAACACGCCGCTGATCAAGCCACGGCGATAGGCGGGCAGGCGGCTGAGCAGAACCGCGCCATATTCGGCCGCGAGGACCGCCGCCGCCGGGGTCAGGGCCATCAGATACACGATGCGTTTGCTCGAGGCGAAGGTCAGCAGGGTAAATTGCGCCACCAGCCACAGGCTGAAAAACAGCAGGTACCGATTGCTCGCCAGGCTTTTGCGAAAGTGCCACAGGCCCAGGTACACCAGGATATTCCACGGCAAAAAGGCCTCGGGCAGTTTGGCCAGGTAGTAGTAGATCGGCTCGTAATGCCCGGCTTCGACGAAGGAGCCGCTGAAACGTCCGACGCTGTTGGTCCACAACACCTCACTGACCGCCTGCATCCCACCCCGTTGATACAGAAACCCCAGCCAGATAAACAGCGGCACCAGCGCCAGTAGAGTGAACATGCCCGGGCGCAGCCATTGGCTGGGCCGCACGCGCTTGTCCAACAGGCTGGTGCAGGCCAGGTAGGCAAAAATCACAATGCCCGGCATCGCCAGGCCCAGCACGCCTTTGCTCAAGGTGGCGATGGCCATCCCCAAGGTAAACAGCAGCCATGTGCCGATATTGGTGCCGGGCTGGGACTCCGGGCGGGTGGCCTGGTAGAACGCCAGCAGCGCCAGGGTCACGCCGAGGCTGAGCAACGCATCCTCACCCACGCCGCGCACGTTGCTCCAGTAACTGGCCATGGTCGCCAGTACCAGCGCGGCGGCAAACGCCAGGGACGTAGGCCGGCCGAAGCGGCGCAGCATGCCGTACAGCAGCATCACACTGAACAACCCGGCAAACGCCGAGGCCAGTCGGACCGCGCCGGTGCTGGCGCCAAACAGGCGGATCGCCCCGGCATCCAGCCATAGGCTCAAGGGTGGTTTTTCCAGGAAGGGCTCACCGAACAGGCGCGGCACCACCCAGTCATTGTCCAGGTGCATGGCCATGGCAATCCCGGCCACTCGGGCTTCGGTGGAGCCTTGCAACTCGTGATTGCCCAGGGCCACGAAGAACAGCAGACCGGCAAGCAGCAGCAACAGCGGGGCAGGGCGTGTCATGGGGTGAGTTACCGGATGCTAGGGGGCAGCGTTGGAGTATACGAAGGCAATCCTTAACGAATTGTGAACGGAGTGCCCGTTGCGGATTGGCCTGCCAGGTGGTCTGGAAGTGGTCGGTTCGCCGCCGCCTTGGAAACCTACCATTGCCGGGTCCCGATCCATCCCGGAACGGGCTTTCCGATAGGAGAACGCGATGAGTAACGATCCACAGGCAATCGTGGTCAGGGCAGTGCAACCTGAAGACTATGAGCAATGGCTGCAACTGTGGCTGGCGTACCAGGACTTTTATCAAGTCAGCCTGGATGAGACCACCACCCGCACTGCCTTCAGCCGCTTGCTCGATACCGATGAAGCCATGGCCTGTGCCGTGGCAGTGCAGGGCGATGAGTTGGTGGGGCTGGTGCATGCGCTGTTGCATCGTTCGACCTGGGCGGTCGCCGACTTCTGCTACCTCGAAGACCTGTACGTGGCTCCCACGGTGCGCGGCGGCGGTACCGGCAAACTGTTGATCGAATGGGTCCAGCGCTATGCGCAACACCACGGCTGCGCCCGGTTGTACTGGCATACCCAGCAGACCAACAAGCGTGCGCAGAAACTCTACAACTGGATCGCCGAGGACTCGGGCTGCATTGAGTATCGGATGGCTCTGTAACACCCGCCGGCAAAGCTCGCCGATATTGCTCGTGGACATATCGGCGGCATCGCACAAAGATGCATGCTTTTTTACCCCTTGGCCAAGTCAATGACCCACAACCTTGAACTGGACACGCTGAAGATCCGCCTGACGGACCCCAAGCTGGCCTCCCTGGATTTGCGTGTGCGGGTGCAGCGCGTGCTGCGTCAGCTGATCCTGGAGGGCATTCTTGCGCCCGGCAGTCGGTTGCCCGCCACGCGTACGTTGGGCAAGTCACTGGGCATTTCCCGGGATACCGTAGAAATGGCCTACGTCCAACTGCAACTGGACGGTTACCTGTGCCGGCGTGAAGGTTCGGGTAGCTACGTTTCCGAGAAGATCGGGCCGAGCCTGCTGGGCGCGCGCAAGCGCCAGCCAGTGGTGGCGAACCAGGTCGCGGCGCTGAGTGCCAGGGGCGCGCAGATCCTTGCCAGCGGCGGGGTGACCGACCAACAGGTGGTCAAGGCGTTTGCCACAGGGCTGCCGGAAACGCGGACCTTCCCCGTGGGCATCTGGGAGCGCCTGCACCGCCAGGCATTGAAGGATTACCGCCCGAACCTGCTATTGCATGGCGACCCGCAAGGCGCCGAACCCCTGCGCCAGGCCATCGCCGACTACCTGAACCTGGAGCGCGGGGCGCGGGTCACGCCGGATCAGGTGCTGGTGCTGTCGAGTACGCGTCAGGCCCTGTATTTGTGCGCGCAGGTGCTGGTGGATGAAGGCCAGCCGATCCTGATGGAAGACCCCGGGTACTTCGGCGCCCGCAAGGCGTTTGAAATGGCCCAGCTCAAGGTGGTACCGGTTGCGGTGGACGCCAAAGGCCTGTGTATCGACGCCCTGCGCGCCGACCGCAGCGGCGCCAACGCTGTGTATGTCACGCCGTCCCATCAATACCCCACAGGCGCCACCCTGGCGCTGGAGCGGCGCCTGGACCTGATCGCCTGGGCCGAGCAGCGCCAAGGCTGGATTATCGAGGACGACTACGACAGCCAGTTTCACTATGAAGGTTTGCCGACCGCCTGTGTGCAGGGCCTGGACAGCTCCCAGCGCACGATCTACCTCGGCACCTTCAGCAAATCCCTGTACCCCGGCTTGCGCATGGGCTTTATGGTGCTGCCCCGGGAGTTGGTCAAACCCATGACCTACGCCCGCAGCATCCTCGACGGCCATACCCCGCAAATCGCCCAGCTGACCCTGGCGCGGTTTATGAACGACGGGCATTTCGGCAGCCATATCCGCGCAATGCGCAAAATCTACGGCGAGCGACGTGATGCCATGGCCGAGGCGGTGGAGCGCCACTTGAGCCATGTGGTCACCGCCAGCTTGCCGCCCGGTGGCTTGCAGTTGCCTTGTGTGCTGCATGAGGGATGGTCGGAGCTGGAGACGATTCGCCAGGCGGCGCGGGTGGGTATCCAGTTGCCGGGCCTGACGCGGCTCTATGCCCGGCCACCGACACGGGGCGGCTGGCTGCTGGGGTTCTCGGCGCTGACGCCCAGTGAAATCGAGAGTGCCAGCCGGCAGTTGGCCAAGGTGCTCAAGAGTGGTCTGGCGCAAGGCGGCGAAGTGGACTGAAAGGGCGGGCCGGTGCTTGTTAGCCTGTGCGGCCTCAACACAAGGAACGCGCCATGAACCGATCCGCCCCACGCCTACGCCTCGCCGACTACCTGTCCCCCAGCATCAGCGCGCTGATTTCGGTCATCGTCAATTACGCGGGCACCTTTGTCCTGGTGTTCCAGGCCGCCCACCTGGCGCAGTTGAGCGCGGCGCAAACCGCTTCCTGGGTCTGGTCGGTGAGTATTGGCGTGGGCGTGACCGGCGCGTGGTTGAGCTACCGCTACCGCGAGCCGATCATCACGGCGTGGTCGACGCCGGGGGTGGCCTTTCTGGCGACAGTCATGCCGTTTACACCGTATGCCGAAGTGATCGGTGCCTATGTGATGTGTGCCATCGGTTTTATCGTGCTGGGCCTGAGCGGTGCGTTTGAGCGCTTGGTGCGGCTGATCCCCGGTGGCATTGCGGCGGGTTTGCTGGCGGGGATTCTCCTGCAGTTTGGTGTGGCGGCGTTTGGTGGCGCCAGCGCGGACCCGCTGCTGGTGATTGTTCTGGTGGTGTCCTACGCGGTGCTGCGCCGCTTCACTTCACGGTATGCGATGGTCGGGATTCTGTTGATTGGCCTGGGCCTGCTGCTCGCCCAACAGCGCCTTGACCTGCACAGCCTGGAGCTGCAACTGGCCGCCCCGGTGTTTGAAATGCCGCACTTTTCCATCGCGGCGTTTTTTGGCGTGGCCTTGCCGCTGTTCGTGATTACCCTGACCGGGCAATACATCCCCGGCATGCTGGTGCTGCGCAACGACGGGTTCAAGACCAGCGCCAACCCGATCATCACCGTCACCGGCCTGGGGTCTTTATTGATGGCACCGTTCGGCGCCCACGCGTTCAATGTCGCAGCGATTACGGCGGCGATCTGCACCGGGCGCGATACTCATCAGGACCCGTCCAAACGCTACATCGCCGGGTTGGTGTGTGGGGCGCTGTACATCCTGGTCGGGGTGTTTGGCGTGACGTTGGCAACCTTGTTCATGGTCCTGCCCCGCGCGTTTATCACCACCTTGGCGGGCCTGGCGCTGCTCGGTGCCATCGGTTCAAGCCTGGCCAATGCGATGGCCGATACACGCACCCGGGAAACCGCGTTGATCACCTTTTTGGCAACGGCGGCCAATGTCACGTTGCTGGGCATTGGCGGCGCGTTCTGGGGGCTGGTGGCGGGGTTGCTGGTGCATGGGGTGATTCACGGTGGGCGCCGGGTTGAGACGCGTGCGGCGGGCTAAAGGAGTTCGGCGCGCTTCACCGTGATACCCAACGGGCCACTGAGCTTTTCGACCCTGACCTTGCCACCCGCCCCAAGCGCATCCGGGTGGCAGATTTTTATATGTTTTTCGAGTTCTCGATCGTAGACCTGTAACCCGCTGCACCCCTTGCCGCCGGAGGTGTATTCGTAGCGGGCGATGTAGTCACCCGGTCTTGTGCTGGAAAAAAACACAAGCAATGACAACACGAAAAATTCTGCCACGGCGATAACGGCGAGCGCCGAGATCGCCTCTTCCAGCGAGTCCATTATTGTAAATTTGAGGCGCGGATTCCTGCGCCGCACCCCCATCACAAATGCCACCGCAGCCAAAAGGGGCGATGTCACCAGGCAGATCATCACGCTCAACGTATTGAAGTACACGATGCGGTCGAGCCAGAACACCCATAACCCGATTGTTGCCACGAAAAGTAGTACGCCCAGGCCGACGAGCAGGCGTGTAGAGGTCAGCGGTCTTCTCAATTCAAATGGCTTCCATGCATTGAAGGAAAGGGGGAAACGCGATAGGCACTGTGTTTGGGTCGGATAAAACAGCAGGAAGTATAAACTTCTATTTGTCTTTAATGAGAAGTATTATCATACGCACTTCCCGTCAGCTGCCAGTCCGGAAATCACCTCGATGGCCTCATCCTCTTCCTCCCACCGCGCTGTGGGTGAGCTCTACGCCCAGCATCACGGCTGGGTGGTGCAGTTGCTGCGGCGCAAGCTGGGTGGGCAGGAGCAGGCACTGGACCTGGCTCAGGATACCTTCGTGCGCATCCTCAGCAGTGGGCCCTTGCCGCTGTTGCGTGAGCCGCGGGCTTATCTCACCACGGTCGCCAGCCGCCTGTGCGGCCAGTATTTTCGCCGCCAGGCCCTGGAGCGTGCGTACGAACAATCCCTGTTGATCCTCGAGCCGGAACACGCGCCTTCGCCGGAGACCCGCTTGTTGGTACTTGAAGCACTGGATGCGGTCGGGCAGGTGCTGGACGGGCTGGGGAGCAAGGTGCGGGAGATTTTCCTGCTGTCGCAGTTGGACGGCCTGACTTATCCACAGATCGCCGAGCAACTGGGCCTGACTGTGAATGTTGTGCAAAAGGCCATGCTCAAGGCCTATCGGCATTGTTACCTGGCGGTGTACCAGGCATGACGATGTTCCAGCCAACCGACGATCAATTGTTGGATGAATACGTGCTGGACCAGGCGCTGATGTGGATGGTCACCCTGCAATCGGGCGTCAGCGGCACCGCCGAGCAACGCGCGTGTGCAGCCTGGCGCAATGCAAATCCCCAGCATGAACTGGCCTGGCAGCGCTTGACCGGCTTGAGCCGCGACCTGCGTAGCAGCACCGTTGCCCTGCCGGCGCCCACCGCCCGCCAGTTGTTGCGGGCGCGCAGACTGACCTCGCGGCGCACGCTGCTCAAGGGTTTCGCCGGCCTGGGGATTGCGGCGGCCATGGGCCTGGGTGTGCGCGAGCGCGTGGTGTTGCCGGAGTTGTTCAGTGACTACCGCACCACCACCGGCGAGCGGCGGCCCTTGCAGTTGGCCGGCGCTGGCGCGGTGCAACTGGACACCCAGACGGCGGTGGATGTGCGCGGCCCGCAATTGGCCCTGAACCAGGGGCGCTTGCTATTGGCGACGGCGGCGGACACCTTCGTCGGCGTCAAGACCGCCCATGGCTGGGTGCGGCCGGTGGCGCTGTCGCGGCTTATCATCAGCCAGGATCTGCCAGGCCAGCGCGGGACCCTGGTGCAAGTGCTCGCAGGCCATGTCTCGATCGAACCGCAGCAAGGTGGCCGGGTGTCGATCGGCGCCGGCCAGCAGTTGGCCTTCGACAGCCGCCAAAGCGGCCCGGCACAACCCCTTGCGCCCGCCGCCGATGCCTGGAGCCGTGGCTTGCTGATTGCCGAGCGCATGCCGCTGGCCCAGGTGGTCGATCAGCTCAACCGTTACCGGCGCGGGGTGTTGCGCTGTGACCCGGCGGTTGCCGGTCTGCAAGTCTCGGGTTCGTTCTCCCTCGACCGCCCGGATGCCAGCCTCGACCTGTTGGCCAAGGTGCTGCCGGTGCGCGTGCAGCGGGTCTTCGGCTACCTGGCGACGGTGGTGGCGGCCTAGGTAAAAAATTTCCATGGGGCCGGCAGTATTTGCCATCTCGTGCATCAAGACAGGGAAGACGCTGAATAAGAGCGCCCCCAACCTTTCACCACAGGACAGTCTTTATGCACAGCCGCGTCACTCCGCTTGCCAGCGCCCTGCGCGCCATAATCGTTGGTTTAACCGTGGCAACGGCCAGCCACGGCGCCATGGCCGCCACTGCGCAACCGGCGACCGAACAGGCCTCGCGCCAGTCCTACGACATTGCTGCCGGCAGCCTGGATCGCGTGCTGGGTGCTTTCGGCAATCAGGCGGGCGTGATGATCGCCATCGATTCGGCGCTGGCCAAGGGTGTGCACAGCCAGGGCTTGCACGGCAGTTTTGCCCTGGCCGAGGGGCTTGAGCGCCTGCTGGCACCGCTGGGTCTGCAGGCCGAGTATGAGCAGGGCAGCTATCGCGTGGTGGCGCGGGCCGCCGTAGACGGGCAAGTGCAATTGCAGGCCACGCAGATCAGCGCCAACCAGTTGGGCTCGATCACCGAAGGCACTGGCTCCTACACCCCGGGCACCATTGCCACCGCCACGCGGATGGTGCTCACCCCACGGGAAACGCCGCAATCGATCTCGGTGGTCACGCGCCAGGTGATGGATGACTTCGGCCTCAATGCCATCGACGACGTGATGCGCCACACGCCCGGCATCACCGTGTCGACCTACGACACCGAGCGCACCAACTACTATTCCCGTGGTTTTTCCATCGTCAACTTCCAGTACGACGGCATTCCCACCCTGCGCGACGCCCAGTACTCGGCGGGGCAGACCCTGACCGACATGGCCCTGTATGACCGCGTCGAAGTGCTCAAGGGCGCCACCGGCCTGCTCACCGGCGCGGGCGGTCCGGGCGGTACCATCAACCTGATTCGCAAGAAGCCGACCTCGGAGTTCAAGAGCAGCATCGAACTGGGCGCCGGCTCCTGGGACAACTACCGCTCGCAGATCGACGTCAGCGGCCCGTTGACCGAAACCGGCAACGTGCGCGGCCGGGCCGTGGCGGCGTACCAGGATAAAAAATCGTTCCTCGACCACTATTCGCGCAAAACCGGCGTTTACTACGGCATCCTTGAATTCGACCTCGATCCCGACACCCTGCTGACCCTGGGCGCCGACTATCAGGACAGCGATCCGAAAGGCTCCAGCTGGACCGGTACGCGGACCATCTTCGACCCGGCCGGCAACAAACTGGACCTGCCGCGCTCGTTCAACAACGGGCCAAAGTGGAGCAGTTGGGAGCAGTACACCCGCACCCTGTTCGCCACCCTGGAACACACCTTCGACAATGGCTGGGTGACCAAGGGCCAGTACAACCATCAGATCAACGGCTACAACGCGCCCCTGGGCTACATCTCCCAGGACTCCCTGAGCGCCAGCTCGATCTTTGCGCGTAAATACACCGGCGAGACCACCAGTGACAGCGTCGATGTGTACGCGTCCGGGCCGTTTGAGTTGCTTGGCCGTGAGCATCAACTGGTGGTGGGCCAGTCGTTGTCCATCTCCAAATGGAAGGGCAAGGACTACGGCAGCGCGACCTATTTCGACAACTCCTACGACTTCTACAAGTGGCACGGCGAAGCCATCGAGCCGCTGTGGAACCAACCGACCAGGATCAACGACGAAACCACGCGCCAGACCGGCAGCTACATCACCGGGCGCTTCAGTCTGATGGATGACCTGCACTTGCTGCTGGGCACGCGCATCGCCAACTACCAGGTCACGGGCACCAGCGACACCCGGGAAAGCGGCAAGGTCGTGCCCTATGCCGGCCTGACTTACGACCTCAACGACAACTTCACGGCCTACGCCAGCTACACCGAAATCTTCCAGCCACAAACCCAGTATCGCGACCGTACGCGCACCATGCTTGATCCCAACGAAGGCAAGAACTACGAACTGGGCCTCAAGAGTGAGTTCTTCGACGGGCGCCTGAACGCCAGCCTGGCTTACTTCGAGGTCCACGAAAAAAAACGCCCGGTTGCTGATACGGCCTACAACTCCCAGCCGGGCGTGGACTACTCCTACATCGGCACTAAAACCGAGACCAAGGGCTACGAAGCGGAAATCTCCGGCGAACTGAGCCCCGGCTGGCAGCTACAGGCCGGCTACACCCACAAGATCGCCCGCGATGCCGACAAGAAAAAGGTCGCCACCTGGGAGCCGGAAGATCAACTGAGTTTCTACACCAGCTACAAACTCCAGGGCCGCCTGGACAGACTCACCCTGGGCGGTGGCGCGCGTTGGCAGGCTGCCGGTTGGCAAAACGTCAACAACCCCGGCACGCGCCAGAGCGAAAAATTCACCCAGGACCCGTACTGGCTGGTGGACCTGATGGCCCGTTATCAACTGACGGAAAACCTGTCGGCCACGCTCAACGTCAACAACCTGTTCGATAAGGCGTACTACACCAACATCGGCTTCTACGACTCGGCGTATTACGGCGACCCGCGCAATGTGATGGTGACTACGCGCTGGGATTTCTAGGCCGCAAACGTCCCTGAAAACACCCATTCAACCGGCCCGGTAAGCAGCACCGGGCCGGTGCCACGCCATTGCACCGTGACGCTGCCCCCATCACATTCAACCTCAACGCAATCGTCCAGCAGCCCCCGACGTATCCCATTGATCACCGCACCACACGAGCACGAACCAGACCCCAACGGCACGCCACCACCGCGCTCCCAAATGCGCAGCCGGATATGCCTGCGGTTGATGACTTTGACGAAATGCACATTCGTGCGCGCGGGGAACAGCGGGTTGGTTTCAATCAACGAGCCGACGGCCGCGATGTCAATGTTCGCCAGATCATCGACAAAATAGGTGCAGTGCGGATTACCCATGCTGCATGCGGTGGGCTCTCCGGCCAGTGGCAGCCGTAGGCTATCCAAGGCCGTGGCCAAGGGGATCTGCGACCAGCCGAGCAGCGGTTCGCCCATGCTCACGGTAATCGCGCCGCTGGTGGTTTGTTCGCAGGTCAGCAGGCCACGGTTGGTTCGCAGTATCACCGAGGTGCTGTTGGATTCGCGCATCAAGCGCTCGGCAACCCCTCGCGTGGCGCTGCCACAGGTATCCAGCGCAGAACCATCGGCATTCCAGAACACCACCCGCGCCTGTGCATCGTCGCAATCGAGCATCACCGCCAGTTGGTTGAAGCCAACCCCACGGTGGCGATCCCCCATGCGCTTGGCCAGGGCGCTGGTGATAGGGTGGGTGGCGTTGCGTGCGTCGACAACGACAAAATCATCGCCATTGGCGTGCATCTTGTGAAAGTTCAGCGGCATGGCGGAGTCCTGAGGTCATCGTGATTTGCGCGCGGGTAGAGGCGTCAATTGTCGGCTTGCTCGACCAGCCAGTCGATCAGCGCCTTGAGCCGTCTGGGCAGGGTTTCGTGGGCGGGGTGGACCAGATAGTAGCCATAGTTGAACGCCTCCCTGAACCCGCCGAACGGCAGCACCAGTTCGCCATCTTGCACACGCTTGCGCACCAGTTGCTCGCGGCCAATGGCCACGCCGGCATGGTTGATCGCCGCGAGGGTGCTCAAGTCGGAGCGGTCAAAGGTCATGAAGCGGCTTGGCAGTTCGCTGCTGTCGCCCACCGCATCCAGCCATAAACGCCATTCTGCATCGAATGAAATGTTGTCCCATGCCGCCACATCGTGCAGCACCGTGCACTGTGCCAGGCGTTCCGGATGCCCGATCAAGCCATGGGCCTGGGCATATTGCGGGCTGCACACCGGGGCAATCCGCTCGGGCATCAGGCGCAGGCTTTCCAGGCCCGGATGCTCGCCGTTGGAGTAGCACAGCACCAGGTCGATGCGCCGGGTGCGATAGTCGATCGGTTCGTTGCCGACCCGCACATCCAGTTGAATCCCGGGATAGCGTGCGGTGAAATCGGCCAGCCTGGGGACCAGCCAGCATTGCGCGACGGAGGGCCGTGCGTAGAAGCACAGCTGGCCTTCGATCTGGCTGTCGGAGCGTTCTTGCACGGCCTCGGACAGGGTGTCCATGGTGTGCTGCATGACCTTGAAAATCCGCTCGCCGTCATCGGTCAGGTCGACCTTGCGCGGCAAGCGATGGAACAGCTTGAGCGACAGTTCTTCTTCCAGGCGCGCTATGCGGTGACTGACCGCACTGGCGGTCAGGCACAGCTCGTCAGCGGCGCGGGCAAAGCTGAGGTGGCGGGCGGCGACCAGGAAGGTATGCAGGTTGGACAGGTGGGCGCCGGTGAGCTTCGGCGCTTTGCCCAGGCCAAGTGCTGCCATGTGGGTGTCCCTCTTCGCGTCAACCGCCGGCGATCAACGATGGATTGTGGTTTGCAGTGCGCGCCCCTTATCCAGGTAGGTGGCGAACTCTTTGGCGGGAACCATGCTGCCGCCGGTGCCCCAGATCAAGTGCGTGGCGCTGGCCAACTGTGCCGCCGAGACGCCAATGCGCTGCAAATACTGCGCGTCCTTGAGCACCCGCACAATGCCTGGCGCGCCGGCCAGGGCCGAAGGTTCGAGTTTTACCCCTTCAAGGTCGTGGGCGAGGAACATCAGGCGGTAGAGTTCTTCGTCGGTGACGGTGTAGTAGCCATCGACCAGGCGCTGCATTGCCTTGCCGACGAAGCCGGAGGGGCGGCCCACTGCCAGGCCGTCAGCCGCGGTGACGTTGTCGATGCCGAAGTCCTGCACGCTCACCTGGTCATGCAGCCCGGTATACACACCGAGCAGCATGCATGGCGAGTGGGTCGGTTCGGCAAACACACAGTGCACGGCATCGCCAAATGCCAGCTTCAAGCCAAACGCCACGCCACCAGGGCCGCCGCCGACACCACAGGGCAGATACACGAACAGCGGATGCTCGGCGTCCACCCGCACCCCGGCCACTTCAAATTGCCGGGCCAGGCGCTCGGCGGCCACGGCATAGCCGAGGAACAGGTGGGGCGAGTTTTCATCGTCGATGAAATAGCAGGCCGGATCGTTTTGCGCCTGTTGGCGGCCGTTTTCCACGGCAACGCTGTAGTCGGAGGCGTATTCCACCACCGTCACGCCGCTGGCGCGCAGTTTCTCCTTCTTCCATTGGCGGGCATCAGAGGACATGTGCACCGTCGCCTGGAAACCCAGCGTGGCGCTGATGATGCCGATGGACAGGCCAAGGTTGCCGGTGGAGCCCACGGCGATTTTGTACTGGCTGAAAAACCTCAGTGCGCGCTCGTCGGCCAAGGTTGCGTAGTTATCGTCGAGGGTAATCAAGCCTGCCTGCAGGGCCAGGTCTTCAGCGTGCTTGAGCACTTCATGAATACCGCCTCGGGCCTTGATCGAGCCGGAGATCGGCAAGTCGCAGTCTTTTTTCAGCCACAGCGCGCCGCAGTCGGGGAGGGCGGCTTCGCTCAACAGCGCGTGCTGCATGGCCTTCAGCGGCTGGATCGCGGACTCGATGATGCCACCCGCCGCCGCCGTCTCCGGGAACACCTTGGCGAGATAGGGCGCGAAGCGAAGCAGGCGCGCGCTGGCGTCTTGTACATCCTCCAGGGTCAGGCCGACATCCTCAAGCGCTACAGCGGCCGGGGCGATCGCGGGGTTGAACCAACTGAGCGGCTCCAGTGCGACCAATTGCTGGATAACGGGATGGCTTGCATACCAGGCGTCTAGGGTTTTGCCTTGAATCATGGGAACTGCCTTTGGAGTGGGGTTCATCACACAAACCGGGAAAGGATGAGGGTAAAGACCAGGGCTGCCACCGAGGCGAGCACGGTGGCGCCGGTGAATTTCTTGAGGGCTTCGGAGAGGGAAATCCCCAGGTACTCTTTTACGACCCAGAACGCCGAGTCGGTCACGTGGGTCCAGCCGATGGCGCCGGCACCGATGGCGATCACCAGGATCTCGGGGCTGTATTGCGGGTTCTGTCCGAGGATCGGCAGCACCATGCCGGCGGTGCTGATCATGGCCACGGTGGCCGAGCCCACGGCGAAGTGCATCAGCCCGGCGATCAACCACGCGAGGATGATCGGGTTGATGTTGGACTGGCCCAGCACGTCCGCCAGGACTTTGCCGATGCCGCTGCCGACCAGCATATCGTTGAACGCCCCGCCGGCGCCGATCACCAGCAGAATACCGGCCAGCGGCGGGAAGCAGCGGTGGGTCAGGTCGAGCAAATCGCTCATGCCCAGCCCACGGCGCAGGCCCAGGGACCAGTAGGCAAAGCAAATCGACAGCGCCAGGGCAATCAGCGGGTTACCTATGAAGGACACCCACTCAAACGTCATTGAGCCTTTGGCCAGCAAGGGGATGGCCAGGGTTTTGCCGACCATCAGCGCCAAGGGCAGTAGCACCGTGACCATCGCCATGGCGAAACTGGGGGCCTGGCTGTCGTCGATGCTCCCCTCACCACGCTCAGCCAAAAAATGCGCCTGGTTGGCCGGGGCCTGCCGCGCACAGGTCAGCTTGACCCAGATCGGCCCGGCGATCACGGCGGTGGGCAAGCCGACGATCAGCCCGTACAAAATCACCTTGCCGATATCGGCATTGAGCATGCCGGTAATGGCCGTGGCGGCAGGGTGCGGCGGCAGGATGCAATGCACCACCATCAGCGAAGTCGCCAGCGGCACACCCAGGTACAACAGGTTAATCCGAGTCTGACGGGCAACCACATAAATCAGCGGGATCAGCAGCACAAATCCCACCTCGAAGAACACCGGAATCCCGGCGATAAAGCCCACCAGCATCATCGCCCACGCGGCGTTCTGCTCACCCAGCAGCCGCAGCAGCGTGGTCGCAATGCGCTTGGCGCCGCCAGACTCCTCCAGCAACTTGCCGAGAATACTGCCCAACCCAATGATGCCGGCGAGAAACCCGAGCGTGCTGCCCATGCCCTTCTCAAATGCCGAGACAATCGCGGTGGGAGTCATGCCCGTGCCGACCCCCACCAGCAGGCTGGCGGCGATCAGGGCCAGGAACGGATGCACACGGTATTTACCGATCAGCACGACAATCAACAGAATGGACGCGCCAAGGATCAATAGAGAAAAGGTCGGGGACATGGGTGGGACTGCTCCATCGCAGTTATTGTTAGTTGTTTGCGATGGATTAGATTTCAGGCCTATGGCGGGGACAAACGATGATTCGTCAGGCGCTAGCTGACGCCTGTTCACTTATGGCCAGGGGCGGCCGATTGCATGACAATGCGCGGCGCCTGCGTAATTGTCAGGTCATTACAGGAGTTCGAACACTTGAAAGCATTATTGTTAACCGGATGCATTGCCCTGACCCTGACGGGTTGCACCTTCACCGGCGTCAATGAAATCGCGCCCGGCCAATACATGATCACCAGCCACGGCAGCATCTTTAACTCCCGTGAAGGCTTGCTGGAAAACATCAACCAGAAAGCCGCCAAGGCGTGTGATGGCAAGCCATACCATCTGGAAGGTGATACCGGAGCCAATATGGTGGTTGCTACACAGACGCACCTTGGCAGCACGCCAACGACTATTTTGGGGTTGAAGGCTGTTTGTGAAGAGCGCGCTCAGTAGGCTCGGCGACCCAGCGCATCACCTTCTCTAGATGACCCGTGTGCTCGTCCAGTTGCTCCCCGAGCACTACAAAGCCTTGAGCTTCATAGAAGCGAATTGCAGGCGCATTTGCCGAGTACACCGTCAACTGAAGCGTCGACCTGGCCAGCATGGCATCCGCGAGAAGCTGCCGGCCTATACCGCCCCCCTGACGCGCCGGCTCGACGAAAAGCGCCGCTAGCGTGTCGCCGTCCACAGAGCAGAATCCTGCTACTGCACCATCGGCCTCAAACACCCGGGTCATGGCGCTGGGGAGGTAGATGTCACGCATAGCGTCAAGCTGCTCCTGCCAGAATGTTGAGGGTATGAAGTGATGGGCCTGGGTGGATGCGAGTAGCCAGATGTTTAGGACGGGGTCCAGGTCGGGGGTGTGGAAGTTGCGGATCATGGGGGCGGTCGATGGCTGAGGTGGGAGGGGGGTATTGTGGACTAATTGGGGGTGGCAGGCATGCTCAGCCCGTTAATCCCGCAGTCTCTGAATTTGCCGTTGGCACAAGCAGGTCCAGTGCGCGCGTCACGAGTAACTCACCTAAGACACTCAATTGCTGGGTGGCCAAAAGCTTATGGCGAAAAGCACCATCAAACTCGAAAGCCAGATCAGTCGTGAGCGCGTTCAGCGAGGCGAGGGTTTCGCAGGCCTGCACGAGTAGAGTTTCGGTATCAATATTCTGAGCGATGGTGAAAATTTCGGCTGCGCAATGGTCGAGCCTTGGCGGGTTGGGAGTGATCTTTTTCATAAGTGAAGCTCCTACACTGGTAACGGGAGCTGCCATTCCCCTGCTGTCAAACAGGTTTGGGTGGCAGCTGTACGCGGGTTGACAGACCGGAAGTGTAGGAACCCGGCGCACCCGAAGATGCCCCACGCACAGCCGCCATGAGCAAGGCGGAATGCGCGAAGCATGCCGCTTAATCAAGGGGTGTGAAAGGTTACACTTTTCGGCCTGTCAAAGCCGGTTGCTGAAGAGCAGCAACCAGGGGAATTTATCGCTGTGTTGAAAGGTGCGCCAGTTCATCGACAGCGCGAAAGGTTGAAGGAAAAATCCGAAGCGCGCTGGGTGGTGGGCTCCAGGCCCAGAAACGACAAAGTTCGTGGTGGGTGGGGGTTGTTGATGATTTGTGTTTGGTGGGCCGGGGTAATTTGAACACATCTTTTATCGTATTGATTTTTATGATCAATATCTGTTTTGGTTTTTGGCTGGAATACCAATTGGAATACCTTGCTACGGCGCGCCCACAAATTTTGGGTGAAGCAAGCAATCGCCCTAGCGGCATTTCACCGTACCCCACACGTTAGGGCTGCTCCCAATCATCGCCGAAAGCGATTGAAGCATCGCCTATCATTAGCGCAGATAATCGACATCTGTGGCCGGTAGGGAGGGTACCTGAGTTGAAAGGTATTTTCGTAATTGAGTCATCTGTTTTGCCTTAGGGCAGGCTTTGAGCCAAGTCATGTAATAGCCATCCCCCGTTGCCACCGCGCTTTTGAAGGGGAGCCGCAGTTGGCCGAGCTCTACTTCTTGGGCAACAAGCACGAGATCGGCTACAGATATTCCCATTCCCTGCAAGGCTGCCGCAATTCCCTGATCTAAGGTATCGAACAGCTGGCCTCGCTCAAGATTGATGGTGTCAAGGCAACCCATTTTTTTCAGCCATCGCCGCCAGTCTCGGCGGTCAGTGGACGGGTGCAGCAATTCATATTTATTGAGTGACGACAACTTAAAGTCAGCGGCCCCCTTGTACCCAGGGCTACAAATGGGAATCAACCATTCATCAAATAATTTGAAACTCTCCACATCCGCACCAAAATTTCCGTCTCCTAGGAGGATTGCACAGTCGTATGGTTCTGAGTAGAAGTCCACTTCATCAACGTCCATCCAGACGCTTGACAGTTGGACAGAACAGTTGCCTTCGACTCTGTTGAATTTATCAAGCGCCCGGAGTAGCCAGCGAATCGTTAACGTCGAGGGCGCTTTGAGGCGAAGACGATGGCGGTCTACTTTTAAAAGCTCACAAGCACTTTCAATGATTTTGAAACCTACTTTAAGCTCTTCTGCCAACAGACGTCCTCGGTCGGTGAGGGTGATTTTCGGTCCGTGACGTTCAAAGAGACTGCACCCGAAGAGCTCTTCGAGGGCTTTGACGTGATGACTGACGGCGCTTTGAGTAACCGATAGCTCGCTGGCAGCCTTACTGAAAGAGCAAAAACGTGCTGCAACTTCGAATGCACGTAGCGAATACAGTGCTGGAATCCTTTCGGTCATGAATGTTGCTACCATGAGTAAAGCTAATACTAGATCATAATCTAACTCGTTTTACAACGGTCGACTCCTCTCCCAAAATGCGCCTCTAAAAAAGCTATATGCATATAACTTTTTAGAGATTCCTCTTGGAGATGTAATGTTAGCTATACATGGACGATGCTTTAACAAGCTGGATTTGCTTGAATATGTAGAGGCGTGTGAGTCTTTAAAGAGGGCATGGATGATGATGGCCTTAAACGCATTTGAGTCCATCGTCAGCCAAGACGATTTCCCCTGCTTGTTTGGAAAAAAAGCGGTGAATTCTTCGAGCGCTGAACTGCTTTTTGTAAGTAAAGCGAGCGACGTTGCGGATTTTATTTCTGGTCTAACTTCATATGTGGAAAAAGCAGAGTCTTGGTCTTTAAAATATAGGATAGGTAAGCCTCTAATTGTGCTATTTGAAATGAATGATTTTGGTTCGCTTGAGTTTGAGCAGCTCTATGCCTGGAATCTTCTTCAGCAGTTGCATGACCACGATCCCGGACCATGGCCAGAAGCGATTCCAGCCGACCTTCATAGCGAACATTGGTCATTTTCCTTCCTAGGGATGCCCCTGTTTATAAATATGAGTTTCCCTAAACATAGGTTGATGAAAAGCAGGAACTTAGGTTCGCATATTGTTTTCGTGATCAATCCTCGGGAGAATTTTGACTACGTAGCTGCCGGAAACTCAGTGAGTGGTCAACGTATTCGCGCTCGTATTCGCTCAAGATCCGAAGCTTACAACCAAGGCATCAAATCTCAGACACTTGGCGTTTTTGGTGAACGTGGCAGTCTAGAAATAAAACAGTACCAACTCGAAGAGCCTGGGTCGCTGAGCCATGAGCGGTGTCCTTTTCGGATGAGTCTCAAGTAACCAACCAAAGGGGCGAAAAAGCTTGAATACGGCATTAACTGCAACTTATATTTTGACCGTTATGCTACTGATAGCGACGCCGGGCCCCGTCGTCGCCTTGGTGATCGCTACAGCCAGCGTCGATGGCCCTAGGAAGGCGCTCTCGACGGCAATTGGGACGAACTGGGCCTCCTTGGTGCTGATTGCATTGGCGTCATACATTATTCTTACCAGCGCCGCTATTAACATCATATTGTTGAACATTCTCAGTCTGATGGGCTGCTTGTTTATTGGTTATTTAGCACTCGATACGCTCAAGAGGTCGCCCGCGTCTGCTGGTACAGAAACACCTGGGGAAAGTGCAGCTCACGGAGGATTATGGCGCGGTTTCGTCGTGGGTATTTCAAATCCGAAGGACATTATTTTTTTCATATCCTTCTTTCCCCAATTCATTCAGGTCACCTCATCATCGAAACACAGCCTGCTGCTACTGTCGTTGCTGTGGGTTTTGATCGATCTGCTCATTCTGGGGGCCTACATTTTCATTACCAGAAAGCTATTCAACGACACCAACAAACAGCTAATTTCCAAGTGTTCGGGAGTCGCCTTGTTGCTGGTGGCGCTGTTGGGACTGATCTACAACGTTCGTGAATTACTGCTTCAGCCTGCTGTTGGCTAGCGCGTGATGTCTAATTCCGCGAGCAGGTCAAACCTTACCAGACAAGGATCGAGTGATGGTTGGTATTTCCCCTATTTTGCCTGATGACGACGCGCCGAGCTTTCTCGGAGTCCCTCCGATAGAACTCGCGAAGTTTCAGCAGGGTTCTCGCCAGTGGTTTTTCAGGCTGATCAATCAGGAGGAATGTCACGGGTTGCTCGAGTTGGTCTGGAATAACGTTAATCATTGCTTGGAGAGTTACCGTGGTACTGCCGACGTCTCAAACTTCGCCGAACTGATTCTCTTAGAAGAGAGTGAGGTCGAAACAATTGGCGAGAGAATTAGGAGGGACATTCTTAATCAACTGAGAAGTGCGCAACAGCGGCAGCATTTTTATTATCAGCATGCGCCACTTTTTAAAACTCTTGGCTGCTGGCTCTCCGGAGTAACTTCTATCCCGTACGCGTGGCGTAGGGATGCTGGGCTGTTGCTTCAGACCCACGCAAAAATCGTGGGGAGCGGGCACCCTACACTTAGCCAGAGCTATCAATTCGACCAAATCGCACGGCAGGCTGGGTTGAATTTGGGTGAAGTGTTCGCAACCAGCTTCAGCCAACACCCACTCATTCAGGACGCTGCTTTCGAGCTCCCCGTTTTTTTGCTTGGCTTGGCATGGTTTCCAGCAACACGATTCCCAGAAACCTTGGGCGTCAACCTTGCGTTATGTAGCTATCTCGATCAACTCAATGGTCTTTATGAGGTGGCCGGGAATCCACTCTTCGGACAAGCCTCAGGTGGTAGCTATCGTCCGCTGGCTCTGGCGGCCATTGACCATTACTTAGCTGAGGTCGACCCGAAATCTCATGCGCAAATAGCCACAGGCCATGCTTGCGCAATGGGGTTTATTCACAAAAATGAAAGCCGTCTGGCCAGCGAACTAATGGATGATGTGCGTTTCAGCAATGCGGCAGACATGGTCGCGTTAATTGAGAAACTAGGCCCTCATGGCTGTGGTTATCACAAGCGTGGGACGCTGGCGGATCAGCCCATTGACCATTGGCTGAATCCGCAAACGTTCAATGCGCATGCAACGATTCAGGCGCTAGCGAACTCTCGCTACGTCAAGGCTGGCCAGCCAGGAAAAAGCGCTTTGATGAATCTCATCAGCAATCCGAAAGGCAGAATGTTCGGTGTCTTTTCCACGAGGGATATCCACGTCGTTGATACTTGGATTGCAACGCTTAATACCGAGATAAAGGGTACTGATGCCAGGCTGCCGCCTACCAGGTTACATATTGAATACCCTGCTGGGCCATGTGATACAGCGTTCGCAGAGGCCAGGCAGAAAGCGCTGGCGAAATACTCTAGATACCCTCTACAAAAACTTTATCCCCTGTTCCTTCATATTGATAAAGCACTGGATGCACTTCCGATGGCCAGGCACTTTGCAGAGCGCTGGCTGGCCCGGCATCGCGAGACAGTGCAGAAAGAAGGACTGCCGTTCAGCCCATACAGTCATCATCAATTGGATCTGTGGCTGGCTGCACAGCATAAACGACAAGTTGAAAGCTATCGGCCGTTGACGGACGCTCCGGAAGAAACTCGTGAGGAGATCATTGCCGATGCAATCAAACTTGCGCCACTGACCTTAATCGACGGCGCTTGGCTGCGAAATATCGTCACGCCTACCAGCGCCACTAGTCCCATCGGTGCGTTGCTGTATCGGACCCTGCTTGATGAGCTCGGGCAAGGCGACCCCACAATCCATCACGGCAATATTTATCAAGATTTGCTGGCCAGCATGGGCGTTGAGTTGGGGGACTTCACCGCGCAGTCCTTTGCTTCATCCCCACATTTCGACAGTGGGTGCTTACAGGTTCCCGTTTTCTGGCTGGCCATTTCACTGTTTCCGAAAAGTTTCCAGCCGGAAACACTGGGACTGAATCTCGCAATGGAGCTGTCGGGCGTGGGGGGCGAGTATCGCCGCTCAGCCGATGTGTTACGGCACTACGGTTTTAGCTCGATGTTTACCGACCTGCACAACACCATCGACAACGTGGTCAGCGGTCATACGGCTTGGGCGATAGAGGCCATCAAACAGCATCTGGATGATGTGGCGCAGAGCGGCGGGCACAAAGAACTCTCCCACCATTGGCGGCGCATCTGGGTCGGATATCGAGCGTTAAGCCCTCCCACTGAGTCATTGCTGTCAACTCTGCGAGCCTTTGCCCAGCGCAGTTTCACCAAAATCACTCAACGGCAGGATGCATTATGAATTACGGATTTTTATCTTTCATATTGGCAGTACTGGTCATCAACCTCTCCCCTGGACCGGCAATGCTTTATGTGATGAACCAGTCTCTGAAGCACGGTGTACGAACCGGCCTTCGGGCTGCGGCGGGCGTTGAGTTCGGGGTGTTTTTCTACGTATTGCTTGCAGCATTCGGCTTGGTGCTGATCTTCAAGGAAGTGCCGCTGCTGTATCGCGCCGTGCAGATCGCGGGGGCTTTTTATCTATTGTATCTGGCTTATATCTCTTGGCCTCGTCGAGCCGATGCCGATGCCGCTGTGGTTAGCGAAAATCCGCCTGGCCCTGCCAACTACGCTTTCAGCAAAGGCATGCTTATCAACTTGTCGAATCCCAAGATTGGCCTGTTTTTTATTAGCCTGCTGCCGCAATTCGTACCTTCCGACGCCAGTCCTGCCTGGCTGCATTTTTTGCTCTACGGACTCATTTTCAATATTGGTGGGATCCTTGTGAACATGACAGTCGGGCTCACCGCTCACTCTTTGAGGGCCACCATCCAGCGTGCTACCTGGTTTGACTATCTGCCTCCTGTGCTGTTTTTCGCCATTGCGCTATTCGCCTTCGTACAGGGGATCGCATGACCTACATCATTGGAATTTCAGCCTTCTACCATGACAGCGCGGTGACCCTGCTCAAGGATGGACAAATCGTCTGTGCTTTGCAGGAGGAACGTTTCTCGAGGATCAAACAGGACAAGCGCTTTCCGGCTAAGGCCTTGCTCGCTTGCCTTGATCAGGCGGGTATCAGCCTGACTGATATCAGTTGGCTGGCCTACTACGAAGACCCGGCCATCAAGTTTGAGCGGATCTGCCATACCTACAAAAATAATTTCCCACGAGGTGCGCTGGCGTTCGCTAAAAACTACACCAAGTTTGTCGCACGAAAGAATGTCAGCGGCATTCTCGCCAGCGAGCTGGAGGCACTTTTCCCCGGTGTTGTGATGCCGCCGTTATACCTGTGCCAACATCATTTGAGTCATGCAGCTTCGGCGTTCTACCCGTCACCGTTCCAAGACGCCGCCGTGTTGTGCGTCGACGGTGTAGGGGAGTGGTCGACAACTACGGCTTGGCATGGCACCGGTAACAAGCTTAAACCGGTGTTCGAGATCCGTTTTCCCCATTCCCTTGGCCTGTTGTATTCGGCGTTTACGTATTACTGCGGATTCAAAGTCGACTCCGGTGAATACAAACTCATGGGATTGGCGCCTTACGGCGAACCGAAATACGTCGATACCATCCTTGAGCACCTTATCCAGGTTGAAGACGACGGCAGTTTTACCCTGAGCCGTCATTACTTCGATTACGAGGTCGGCGAGCGGATGATCAGCGACGCCTTTGAGGCCTTGTTCGCCGGCCCGCCTCGTGAACCTGAGGCCCGGATCACTCAGCGGGAAATGGACTTGGCCGCCTCAATCCAGGTGGTAACCGAGCAGGTCATGCTGGGTCTGGCCCGCAAGGTCAAGGCAATGACTCAAGCGGAGCACCTATGCCTCTCAGGCGGTGTAGCTCTGAACTGTGTGGCCAATGGCAAGCTGGCGCGCTCCGGACTGTTCAAAAGCCTTTTCATCCAGCCAGCCTCAGGGGACTCCGGTGGTTCCTTGGGCGCCGCCTTGCAATGCCATTACGAAAATTCTGGCCTGCAACGCGAAGCAGATGGTGTCGAAGACAGCATGCAAGGCGCTTACCTCGGCAATGACTACAGCAATGCCCACATCGAACAGAATCTGCGTCAACTGAAAGCCAACTATCAAAAGCTCGACCCTTCAGCATTGATTGAGGCGACAGCGGCCCAGCTTGCCGATGATAAAGTGATCGGATGGTTTCAGGGGCGCATGGAGTTTGGCCCTCGGTCTCTCGGCGCACGGTCGATCCTGGGTAACCCCCGCTCCGAACACATGCAGAGCGTGATGAATCTCAAAATAAAGAACCGCGAGTCGTTTCGCCCCTTCGCACCGGTGGTGTTAGCCGAGGAGGCACATCATTGGTTCGATCTGGATCAGCCGTCGCCTTACATGTTGATCGTCGCCCCGGTACAGCCCGAAAAGCGTGAGCCGACCGTTGACGAAGTGGGTTACGTGGGTATCGAGAAGCTCAAACTCAAGCGTTCGCAGATACCGGCAGTCACTCATGTGGATTTCTCCGCCAGGGTGCAGACGGTGGATGGGAAGCACAATCCTCTGTTTCGTCAGCTGCTCACCTCATTTGCCAGGCGGACGGGTTGCCCGGTACTCATCAACACCTCGTTCAACGTCCGAGGCGAGCCCATCGTTGAGAGTCCGGAAGACGCCTACCGCTGTTTCATGCGCACGGAAATGGACTGCCTCGTGATCGGCCAGTTTTTGCTGACCAAGCCCGAACAGCCTCAATGGAATGAAGATACCGACTGGAGAACGCACTATGCCCTCGACTGAGAAACCCGTACTGGATCACCACCAGGCCGTGCAGGAGGTCTATAAGTGGACCCCGCAAATCCGCGACTACGACAGTTTCATGCACATTGGGGCGCGCTGGGTGCCCTACACCATGTACTTCCATGAGAAGAACTTTCGATCGCCGACGATCAATACTGACGCGTTCGGATTTCGCTACAGCGAGTTCGAAGGCAAGCGTTTCTCAGTCACAGAGCTCCCAGGGAATGGCAAGGTCAATTTGCTGGTAGGCGGCTCAACTGCTTTGGGTGTTGGCGCCACACGGGATGCATCCACCGTGGCCTCCAGGCTCAGCGAATTGACCGGCGAGGTGTGGCTGAATTTTGCCGGGCGTGGCTACAACTCTACCCAGGAATTATTGATGTTCCTGATGCATCAAAAACGCTTCGGGGAAATCGGCCATGTAGTGGTGTTCAGTGGTATCAACACCTTAGCACTGGAAGGTATCCCGGACGAATTCGCTAGTGAGCATGGGCGTTACTACTATTCCTTCGAATTCCAGCATTACATGAATAAGTTCAACGAGGACATGCAACGCAAGAAGAATTCGTTTGGGTCCAAGGGTGGTGAATCCTGGCTACAGCGCTGCAAGAAGGCATTGTTCTATCAGAATCCGGCAGATGAGGTAATCACCGACGACGGAATCTCACTGGATGCCCGCCTTGAGCGCGCTGCCGAATCCATCACGGGGGCGTTGAAGCAGTGGAAGCTGCTGCTGTCCGGCAGTAATGCCACGCTGAGCTTTGTCCTTCAGCCTTTGTCCCATTGGTGCCGGGACCAGCTAACGCCTGCTGAAGAGGCAGTCTTCCATGCCATCGACAGTTGCCCGAACAACTTTTACCGGCTGTTCAGCGGTGTATTGGGCAAGGAAGTGCACGCTCCGTTTTTCAGGCATATCCAAGCGAAAGCCGGCGACATCCGTTGCCTGGACATGAATGCCATGCTCAAACGATCACCTGTATTCAATGAAACCCTGTTTGTAGACCGTGTCCATTTCAATGATCTGGGCAACGAACAACTTGCGAAACTTATCAGCGCCGAACTCGGCCTCTATCGGGAGCAAAAGCATGAGCATCATTCGAAAAATCTTGAACCTGTTCAAGCGTAAGAAAAAGAAAAGGGGTGGGTCTATCTATCCTCTGCGCTAAGCCTATACCTGGCGCATAAGTCGGCGAAAATGGGGGTTGAAATACTGAGCATGGGCTACCGGCCGTATTAATATTCATGGCCTCCGCCCGCAGGATATACGGCGAAGCCGAATGCCAGCCGAATACAGCAGACGCTGACCATGTTATCTGAGGCTGCCTTTGAAACTCGAGGCTTTGCTTTTCCGCCAAACCCTTCGATCAAGCGATCTTTGATCGTGCCGATCGGAGGGTTCACTCGCTTTTTCTCAAAGCCACCTCGTTCCATCGTTCCGTCTCAAATTTGATTAGCTCCACGTCTTTTTTACCTGAGTAACTGCCAGCACTCTCTATCGAGCGCACTGCAGTTTCAGCGTCAGAGTGGAGCCTTTCGCAGAGCTATGGCTAGAGAGGTGGCGACACCGGCGACACCGGCGACAACCCAGGCAGAGTGGGGCCTGGAGCATGGCGACAAATGTGGCGACAGTCGCCACTTATTGACTATTGTCCCCGGAGTGCTTGACCGCCTTTTCGAGCAGGTATAAAAATTGGCGCACGGATCGCTGTCGTTGACAGCACCTGCCCAGGTAGCCAGAACCTTCAAGGCTACGCCACTTGTGTGGTGGTTCTCCCAAAGTGCGATTAGCATCCGGCGGCTCGCACGGTCACTCCCCGAGAGTGATGGATGCCTACTCTACCAATCTGTCCATTGCGGCAGACGATGGACCATCCTCGCTGCCCTGCAGCAACCTCACCTTTCGGCACACTTCGTTGCGCCAGACCGCGCCCGTCTCTTTCTCCTGGAAAGAGACGGGCGCTCGTTTCACTGCTGCAATCCACGTCTTACATGGCATTGCCGCAATTCTCCTCGTGACAATTGGCCTGACAAATCCGATTCGTCGCCATCCGCAACGACACAGGCATCGGTGCCGCAGCCTATGGAAAGGCTGCACCTGACTGACAGTCAGGCATGCCCCAGGTGTCGATGTTGTTGCCTTCTCTCACCCAGGATCTCTAGGTGCCGAACTCGTCAGTCGGCACAGCCTCCACCCGCCCGCATCTTCGGATGCGTTTAAGGAGGCCAGAGTCATGGGTTCATGCCCTTGCTCCCGGTCGTAAGGAGCCGTTCGTTCCGCGTCAGTGAACACCTCACAGGCCGCAGGGGCCTTGATCCCTGATAACACTCAACAGCCGAGGCGGAACTACGTGAGGACAACCAGCAATGACGAGGAGAGGGGCCCATGCAGCAGTTAGATCCGAAGCTTGAACTACCACAACCACCTCGACCGCTGATTGAGTCGAATCCAGTGGCCCAGCCTTATCCGGTGCAGGCACTGGGTGGGATTCTTGGGCCTGCAGTCGAACGCATGGCCGAGGTCATCGGGGTGCCCCAGGCATTGGCTGCACAATCGGTGCTGGCTGCTTCGGCGCTGGCCACTCAAGGTCATGCGGGCTTACAGCTCGATGGGAGAAATTATCCGCTGTCGCTTTACCTGATCACGGTGGCCGCGTCAGGGGATCGTAAAACGGCGGCGGATCGATGTGCATTGCTCCCAGCACGGCAATGGGAACGTGAGCAGTGGCAGCGCTACCGCGAAAAGCTTGCACGGCACCGTGCCGCACAGCGGCAGGCACAGCGTATTAAGCTTGGCGATCCTGAGTCCTCGAACGGAATGTCACTCGAAGCTGAGCCCTCAGCCCCTAGGCTGATCACCACGGACCCGACTATCGAGGCCCTGATCAAAGGCCTCTGTCACGACCTGCCGAGCATGGGATTGTTCTGCGATGAAGGGGGACAATTCCTCGGCAGCAGCACCATGAGTCGGGATAACCGTTTGAAAGCGGTCACGACCTTATCGTCACTCTGGGACGGTAGCCCGATTGATCGTGCTCGGTCCATGGCCGGCGAAAGCCTGCGAGCCTATGACCGACGCCTAAGCCTGCATCTGATGCTGCAACCATATTTGGCCATGCAGTTACTCAGTGATCCGTTGTTGCAGGGACAAGGCATCTTAGGTCGCTGCCTGATGACCTGGCCCACCAGTCTGGCTGGAGAGCGCAGTTATCAGTCTGTCGACTTGTCCAAAGACGCCGCCTTAAGACGCTATCAGCACCGCCTCTCTGCCCTGTTTCATCAGCCTTGGTCACTGTCTCCTGATGGTGCTTTACAGTTATTACCGCTAACCCTCAGTCCGTTAGCCCGCCGTCGCTGGATTGATTTGCATGATGCCATCGAAGCTCAGCTGGGTGAGTTTGGCGAGCTGGCCAGCGTGCGACCTAGCGGATCGAAGGCCGCCGATAATCTACTACGTGTCGCCGGCATTCTGGCAGTTGTGGAGGAGAGCACCGTCGTGGAGGTCGACCATATCCAACGGGCCTCGGCTTTAGTTGGCTACTACCTCACCGAGATCCAGCGCCTGACTGAGCAGGAGCCAGTTTGTCGAGTTAAGGAGGAGGCGGACCGGCTGTTGCGCTGGCTGCAGGTCAAAGATTGGAAGCGTTTTAGTATTCGAGACTTGAACCGCAACGGTCCCCGCTTTGCCCGTAAAAGCAGTCGCCATGCCACCAAGCTTCTGGTCGAGTTGCTTGATCATCATTGGCTGATTACCGACGGCCATACCTTCGAGGTGCGCCATGTTCAATCTTGATGAAGCACTGCGCAACCACTTAGCTCAACGTCAAAAGGAGCCGAAAGCGCGGTTTGTCGCCGCGAGTGTCGCCACTTTGTCGCCACGCTCAAAGCCAGGCAGGACAAGGGGTGTCGCCGCTGTCGCCGGTGTCGCCATCACCCATAAAGCTACTGCCTCGACGACAGCCATCATCCAATGGCTGAAAGAGGAAGGCGCGGATCTCTACGTCACCGACAACACGCTGTGTTTTCGCCCTTCTGATTGGGCTCAGCTCGCCTTCGTAGGTGCGCATTGGCAAGCCCTGTTGCATGATCTCGTTGCTGTTGATCAGGAGCAGGAAAATGGCTCGGGTCGGTAAGCGAGCGGGGCGTAATTTTGGCTTTGGTCGCCAGCTTAGCTATGCCGGACCGCAAGCCCTGAAAGATCTATTTGGCGACGGCCATTTTGCTTCCGTCAAGGCCCATAGTGATCGCTGGCAGGCGTTCGTGCATTGGTGTCGATCCGATGAGGGGCCGAGGGTCAACGACGCGCGCCAGATAGACCGCGAGATCCTCATGCGGTACGCCGTTCACGTGCGGGAGCAGGTTGATCAGGGCAACGTCGGCATTGCCACCGCGCAGAACCGACTGTCCAGCGTGAACCGAACGATGGCTGCGCTGCGCGGTGATCAGTACGTCAAAATCCCCAGTCCGAGCAAGGCGCTGGGTATGCAGCGCTCAAACGTGCGTGGGGAGGCACCGCAAGGCCAAGATCGTGCTCAGATCGAGTTGATCGCACGCGCACTGTCAGAGCGAGGTCAGCAACGAGTGACCGCAATTGTGCATCTGGCTCGGGAGACTGGTATGCGCCTGCGTGAAGCGATCTTGGCGGATCTGCCCCGACTGCAACGTGAGGCCGGGCAACTCGGCAAGATCAACATCCAAGACGGCACCAAAGGTGGTCGATCAGGCGCGTCAGCACCGCGCTGGATCGCGGTCACTGATCAAATCCGTGGCGCCTTGGATAGGGCCTGGGAGGTTTCACCCAGCGGCAGTCGGAACCTGTTGGCTCCCAACGAGAGCTACAAAGAGTTTATGCAATCAGTTGTGCGACCGGCACGGGACCTCCTGCATGAACATGGATTGAAAGGCTTTCATGAGCTGCGGGCGGCTTACGCCTGTGAGCGCTATGAGCAACTGACCGGCATTCCTGCTCCCGTTAATGGTGGTCGTGGTCACCGAGAAGATCGAGAGCTTGATCAGCACCCCCGTCAGCAGATCAGCCACGAGTTGGGACATAACCGCATCGATGTGGTGAGTGCCTACATCGGAGGTCGGCGATGAAATTCGAGTTTGATATCGCATTGTTTCTGAGGCCTGTGCTCAAAGGTGCACATGCCACGCGACAGCGGCACATCAGGCAAGCAGAAAGGATGCATGAGGTAATTCGTGAGCGCTGGGGGTGCGCGACTCCATGGTCCTGGAGAGAAAAGCACGTGAGATGGTTTCTGGAGCACTATTTGCGATGCTCAGCTCCAGCTACCATCTATTACTATGAGTTAACAGCAGGGTTGATCCGCCACAGAAAGGCAAAAACTGTGGTTGCCTGATAGACCTTTAAGCGTGAGCCCCTGAGTATGGGAATGCGGAGCCTTCCCATACTCAGGGGCTTGGCTGAAAAAGCGCAGGCATACCAGAGATCTGGCAACTGTCGTCACTCCTTTCACCCTACCACACGACACGAATCGTAGCCGGTGTCGCGTACCTTTTGGATGTTCAGCGAATCGGTACGACGTTGCGATCTCTGGTTTGATTGATAGCCGATGCCGACAGGCTGCCGGTGGCCGCGTTCTGGATATGTTCACTCCACCAAGCCATCATCGGACGCCGGCGTTCGATGTAGTCAGTCCTGTTGTAGGCGCTACGAACTTCGTCCTTGTCGACATGCGCCAGCGCGACCTCGATCAGTTCCGGATCCCAGCCATGCTCATTCAGGATGGTGCTCGCCATCGAGCGCAAGCCGTGGCTGACTAGACGGTCCTGAAAGCCCATGCGCTTCAACGCCATGTTGGCGGTCTGGCTATTGGCATGGGTGCGGGGGTTTCTATCTGAGGGGAACACGTACTCTCTGTTACCACTGAGTTGCTTGAGCGTTTCCAGTAACGAAAGTGCCTGATCGGTGAGGGGGATTGTGTGCGGGCGCCGCTTTTTCATGCGCTCTGGCGGAATGGTCCAAATGCGCTTGTCGAAGTCGATATCTGCCCATCGTGTGGTGGCTGCTTCGGCGGGGCGGGTCATCGTGTGCAACTGCCATTCGATCAGGCAGCGGGTCGTGCGCTTGATGCTGGCATTCGCGATTTCCATCATGAGCTCGGGAAGCTCCTCAGGTGGTAGCGCAGCCATGTTCTCTTTCTTGGGTTTCTTGAACACTGCCCGAATTCCATTGAGGGGGTTCGCAAATATCAGCCCGGAGTTGACCCCGTAGGTCATGATCTCGTTGAGTCGTTGACTCAATCGTTTCACGGTTTCGAGACTCCCTTTGGCCTCGATTGGGCGAAGGATCTTGATAACCATCGGAGCAGTGATTTGAGAGAGCGGCGTTGTTTTCATGCTTGGGAACACATGGAGCGTCAGCGATCTCCAAATGTCTTCGGCGTAGGCTTTGGTTACGGAGTCTTTCTTCAGCTCGAACCAGGCGGTGGCCACCTTCTCGAACGTGTGTTCAGTCTCAGCAAGTTTGGCTTGCCTTACCTCATCACGCTGGGTTTTGGGATCAATGCCCAATGCGAGCAGCTCACGCGCCTCTGCTGCTTTCTTCCGGGCGTTGGCTAGCGAGAGGTCGGGGTATGGACCGAGCGCCATATTAAGACGGCTTCTGGTCAACGGCTCGCGGTAATTGAAATTCCACATCATCGAGCCGCTGGCGCGTACTCGAAGCTGCAGGCCGTCGCCGTCGCTGAGGACGAAGTCTTTACCAGTTGCCTTGACTGCCTTGAGCTGGCGATCGGAGAGGCGGGTTGCGTTAGTAGGCATGGGGCTACCTCCAGCACCGTTTTGGTATCCTGAAAATAGCATTTGGTAACTCGGGATACCACCTGGGATACCAAAGCGCCTGGAACTCAGAAATCCTCCAAAGCCCCCAAAAGAGCTGAAACCCTCGTATTTACTGGATTTCAGGCACAAAAAAAGACGTCCGTGGACGTCTTTAGTTGATCAAATGGTGGAGCCGGGGGGATTAAATTTTGATCAGTAGGTTTATGTTTTTAATAGAATTTTTTAACTTGTTTCTGTTTGTGCCCCCATAAATGCCCCCTGTAAACAATTTCAGATGAGCGGTAATTGAGGAGTTGAACTGGCGTCCTGAATTATCGATTTGCGACCGGCGAGACCTGGCAACCACCGGGAAGTATTCAATAGAGTCGGTCGCGTACAGCATAACCTTGGTTATGTGGCCAGGAGGGGCTGAGCCCAGCTCAGACCAGGTGCAGGGTAGATGTCAGGTCACGCAGTTGGGTTTTTTCCGCGGTAGCGCACCATGGGCTCATCTAGGACGATTTGAGCTGAGATGCCGTATGAGACACTCGATGGTTACCTGTCACAACTGTGGCAAAGCGATGGTTCCGAGAGCGTCATATAGCCGTGGTTTCTGGGGGTATTCGCCTTCGTCCAATCATTGCCCCTTTTGCCTGAGTGAGAACTGGCACGGCGGAAATCCAGGGTTAGGGGCTCGGCTGTTCGCTTTGGTTGGCCTGGCTCTTGGTGTTCTAGCCTGCGTGTTGGTAGGAGCTCTTCTGTTCAAGGTGCAGTGGTGGATTGGTGTCGAAGGACAGTGGCCCCTATTGAAGCTGGGCACATGTGCTGTGTCGGTTAGCGCGGGATATCATTTCTACAACTGGTTTGTTGATTGCTGACCGGTGATCATGCTGTGGAAGGCAGCAATCGGACGATTCTGTTGAAAAAGTCGGCTTCGAATTCCACGGTAGAAAAGTATGCACCTGAGATTGAAATCTGATTTTTGGAAAGAAGGTTCAGGACCCGGACTTCACGTAGCAGCGTGCAAAAGAGGTGTTTTCGTCCATCAATATTCGAGCGTTTTGGGAAAACCGATTTTTTCAACAGAATCGGCGCAAAAGCGGTCAATCATGTCCCGCTGTTATCGAACCATGGTATGTCCGGTCCATCACGGAATACCAGGAAAGACGCTCTTGATCTTCATGAAAAAGAACTCGCTATCCCGGTAACTGTAGGCCATTTGCTTGATGACCTTTATTCGACTTTTTACTCTTTCCAACTGACCGGTGTGCATCGGTCAGCGAACCCGAATGTCGATGCACCGCTAGTAAATCTTTAGCCATTTGGCAAACTGGGGCAGAGCCGTTATTTCGCTTTCATGTGCATGACACAGGCATTGGTTCCATGCTGATCTCCAGTCCTGGGCGGCACTCGGCATCCAGAGCGTTTTGAGTTCAGCCTCCATCAAATAGACCGTCATCAGCGATTGGTTGGTCGCCAACAAATCCTGTAAATGGACCTGTTGCTCCGGCGTTTTCAGGTCTGCGGGTTACGCAGCAGCCACCGCGCCGGCTTGATGACCTTGCGCGCCGGCTTGTCATGACTTAGTCGGTTAGCTTCGTCGATCCGGACCAGATCAACCTCCTCTCGGTCCTATTTGGCCACCACATGGAAAGGTCGTAGACCAATCGCACTTTCGGGTAATACTGGCGAACCTCCAGATCAAAAGCAGTATTCACGTCCATCGCCACGAACGCCGTGAGCTGGCTGTAACCGCCGTCATAACCCTCGGCATTGATCTGCTAGAAAAGTGCTTTGGCGCTTCTGTGATTGTGCTTTGCCCGGAACGAAGCGGCTTTCAGCGCCTGTTCCAGCGTGTCGTGGAAGGGGCTGAGTTTGTTGAAGGTCACGCACCGCGGTACGCCGGCTGAGTAGCTTCGGGCGCTGTGATCCATTTTCGGATCGTGTTTCTCGACAGTTCGATAGGCTTGGCTTTCTGGTGCAGCGATAGCTTATCGCGGAAGTATATCCGCCGGCTTTTCCCCAAAATTTCCATGCTGATCGCCTTTTGCTCTCCAACTCGGGAAGTGAGCAGAAGCAGTTGAACACCTGGCTCGGCTTTCAGTCGGCAGAACAGCCTTTACTGAGTTAGTTTTCGGTCAGCGGCAACACTCTATCCACATCAGGCCGATTAGGCGTGGTTTGCGTATCGAAGTCCGTTGTTTCGTGGAGTGGTATTGATGGATGTTGTGAGACAGGTCAAAAGGATCAAAATCGGAGATGGTAGTCTCCCGGCGGCGAAGGGAGGCGGGTTATTTTTATTGCTGACCCAGTCATAATCCAAGTTGAGGCAAATGGAAAACTATTATTATAGCACGTTCTATGCTTGGGAAATTTCCTACAGCGCGCCCAGAAAAAACCTACGCTTCAAGTGAAATTAAGTTGAGAAAATTTCACCTCAAGTAATTAGCGAGTAGTTGACCAGATGTGTGAACTCAGAATTCTGGTCATGGATGATCAATCGTTTCAGCTTGGCGAATTAGTTAAGGCACTCGAACAACTGGGTGTCAACGATATCCTGCATGCGAGTAATAGTGAGGGGGCGATGTTGCATATAGCCCGTTCTGGCTGTGTTGATATCGTACTCTGTGATTTTAGTGGTTCTGCCGTCAACTGTTTGGAGTTCCTGGCCTGGGTCGGGAAGTGCGGTTTGGCACGTGCTGTTGCGCTATGTGGCGACATGAAGCCGGAATTACATCGTGCAATTGAACAGATAGCCTGCCGTTCGGGCTTGCAGATGCTTGGCGTCATGAGCAGTCCCACCCAGCTATGCACTTTGCAGCAAATTCTCAGGCGCTATAACCGCCAAAGGTTGGTATATGAAATCGAACCGATACTTCACTCAAGGCTTCCGAGTGAGGCGGACGTTCGTCGAGGTTTGGCTCAGGGAGAATTTAAAGCGTGGTTTCAACCGAAATTCGATTTGAGAACTGCCGAAGTGGCCGGGGCGGAGGCGCTGGCGCGTTGGCAGCACCCGGTTAAGGGGCTCTTGTTGCCGAAGGACTTTCTGGCCGCCGTCTTGGCCTATGACCTGATCGACGAAATGCTCAAGCAACTCCTCCAGCAGGGGATGAATTTGCTCAACGCCTTGCGTCGATCCGGCCAAAGCTTGGAGTTGGCGTTCAATCTTCACGCTTCGCAACTGGCCCATAACGACCTGATTGAGCACATTGAACAGCTGTTAAAACGTAACAACTTCCCGGGAGAGACGTTGTTGTTCGAGGTGGCTGAAAATGGCTTGCTGGATTTGCCCCGCACCACGCGGGAAAACCTGCTGCGCCTGCGCATGATGGGGTGCAGCCTTGCGATCGATGACTTCGGTATTGGCTTTTCATCATTGACGCTGCTCTGCCAACTCCCGTTCAACCAGCTCAAGCTTGACGGCCAGCTTGTTCGCTCCATCGAGGAAGAGTGTACCCATGCGATGGTCACCAGTACCGTGGCGCTGGCCCGAGCGCTGAGCATGACCCTAGTGATCGAAGGAGTTAGCAGCCAGTCTATTCGAGACGGACTCTTATCGATGGGGTGTTCATTCGGTCAGGGATTCCATCTGGGGCGCCCGATGGAGGCTCAGAGGTTCCTGCGGTGGTTGCAGGCGCCCGAATTGCCTACTTGAGTGCGTCAGTTTTTGGTTCCTGAAATAGATGGAGTTATTTACTTAATTACTGAGTCAACCGGTCAGCATAAGCCTGGTATGTGTTCCATGCTTTTAAGAGCGTGACCTGTTCGTCCTCTCTCTATAGCTGTGAGGTTAATATGCATAAAGCGCTGATTGTGGACGATCATCCCTTCATTCGGGCGACGGTGAGGGCATTGCTTGAACGTGACCAATTCGAAGTCATTGGCGAGGCTGATAACGGCGCCGATGCCTTGCAAATGGCTCGTCAATACGAGCCAGAACTGATTCTGTTGGACATAGCCATGCCCAGCCTCGACGGCCTGGAAGTCATAAGCCGGATCAGTGCGCTGAAACTCTCCAGCAAGATTCTGGTATTGACCGCTCAGTCTGCGGCGTTTTATGCCATGCGCTGCATAAAGGCGGGCGCTGCCGGTTATATCTCGAAAACCGACGAGTTGAGCGAGCTGAGCAAAGCGATCAAGGCGCTGATGGCTGGTTATACTTATTTCCCAAATCTTGCAGGAAACTCTGTACGCCGCAGCGATATCGACTCAACCGAACTGGAGATGATCCGAGGCCTGTCCGATCGAGAGCTGATTATCTTGCAGCAGCTTGCCAGAGGGATGAGCAACAAAGAAATTGGTGATGCCATGCTGTTGAGTAACAAGACCGTCAGCACTTATAAAGCTCGCCTAATTGAAAAGCTCAATGTGAAGTCGGTAGTGTATCTGGCTGACTTTGCCAAGCGCAATCACGTGATCTAAATGAACACTCTCCTGCATTGCTTTGGACTGACCGCCTGCCTGCTCTGCCAGTTAGGGAGTGTTTCACCGGTAGAGGCTGAGGTGCAACCCCTCAACCTCTTCGGTCGCTCGAATGGCGAACGCCCTTCGCTCGTTCTCGATGAAGAGGACTGGCGCTGGCTGCGCGCCAAGCGCTCACTGCGTCTGGGGGTCTCGCTGCCGGATAACGCGCCCTTGGGCATGATAACTGGTGGCAAGGATTACGAGGGCATCACCGCCGATTATGCGGCGCTGCTGTCCGGTATGTTGCACTTAAAGATCGATGTGCTTCGTTATGATTCCGTCGCCGCAGCGACGCAGGCGCTCAGGAACGGAGAGCTGGACCTTCTGGGTACCGTAATCAGCGTCGGTGGGACAGATCAAGATCTGGCGCTCACCAGTGCCTATGTGCAGGCCCCGTCGGTGCTGGTGACGCGCAGTAGCACCGGTGAGGCGTTGGCCCCCGACCTGGCTGGCAACCGCCTTGCTATCGTTGATCACGTTCTCCCGACGGATGCGGTCACCGCGCACTACCCCAAGGCTACGCTGCAGCTTCACCCATCGGCCCAAAGCGCTATCGGCGCGGTGGCATTCAATCAGGCGGATGCTTATCTGGGCGATGCCGTCAGTACGCACTACCTGGTCGGAAAATACTTCCTCAATGACGTCTACTTGACGACGTTGGCGGGTGTGTCCACACATTTCTCATTCGCCCTGGATCAGCACAACAATCGGCTCTTGCGCATCATCAATGCTGCGCTGGAGGTGATCCCAAACAGCGAGCGCATGACGATTCTGCGTCGGTGGGGAGCAGGGGACATGAGTGTTACCGGCCCCGACCTGCTCCTGTTTACAGAAACCGAACAACGTTGGTTGCAAAAACATCCTCGTCTAACCGTTGGCGTGAGCGATGGTTTTGCGCCTGTCTACTTTTTTGATGGGCGGGGTGAGTTCTGGGGTATCAGCGCCGAAGTGCTGGCCAAGGTCAGCCAGCGTACCGGTCTGAAATTTAATGTCGTGCGCAGCAGCTCCATGCAGAAGCTAATCGATCAGCTCCGATCCGGCGAAGTGGATCTGATTGCGGGCTTCCCCCCCGGCACGTTCCGTGACGAGGAGCTGCGGTTCACCCGGCCTTATCTAACTAGCCCGTTTGTACTGATCACGCAGGACAAGCCTGACAAACCACAATCGCTGGAAGGCATGGTGGGCAAACGACTGGCGATGCGGCACGGCAATGGGCTTCAGGATTACATTCGAGAAACATTCCCGAGCATCCAATTGATCGAGACAGCCACGGCGGCCGAGGCTTTGGCGTTGGTAGACAAAGGCGATGCGGACGGTGCCCTCAGTTTGCTGGTCAACGGGCGTTACATGGTTCAGCGGCAGTACCGTGATCGTTTGCGGGTGGCCGGTGTTGTCGGCCCTGTGTCGGCATCGACCGGGTTCGCTATCAGTCGTGGTGCGCTTGAGCTGTACTCGATTCTGGACAAGGTCCTGCAAAGCATTCCTCCGGAGGAACTGGATGAACTGACGAGACGTTGGCGCAACGAAGTGGTGATCGATAACAATTGGCTGAACTATCGCTGGCGAGATGTTCAGGGCTTTGCCATCTCCGCGTTGTTGTTGATGCTGGCGCTAGTGTGGATCCTTCGTCTGCGCAAACTGGTGTCTATCCTTAAAAAGGCCGAACTAGCGCTCAATGACCAAATGGAGTTCATGCGCGCATTGATCGATGGCACTCCTCATCCGATTTACGTGCGCGACTGTGAAGGGCGGTTGATCAGTTGCAATTCGGCCTACCTAGAGGTGCTAGGTCTGCCGCGGGAAGCGGTGATGGGGCTGCGACTGAACGACATCAAGGTAGTTGGTGCTTCTGATGCTGAGATGTTCCAGGCCGAATACATCCGGGTCATGGAGACCGGCACGCGATGTATTCAAGATCGCACCTATACCTTCAAGGGGGTGGTGCACACGGTGTATCACTGGATGCTGCCGTATTACACCAGTGAGGGTGTGATAATGGGCATTATTGCCGGCTGGATCGACATCAGCGACCGTCAACGACTGATGGATCAACTGCTGCACGCCAAGGAAAATGCAGACGACGCCAATCGGGCGAAAACGACCTTTCTCGCGACCATGAGCCATGAAATCCGCACGCCGTTGAATGCTGTGATCGGTATGCTCGAACTGGCGATTAAGAAGGTCGATCAAGGCGTCATGGACCGTTTCGCCATCGAAGTGGCTTCAGGCGCGGCACGAGGGTTGCTGGATCTGATCGGCGATATTCTCGACATTGCCCGTATTGAATCCGGCCGCCTGTCCCTGTCCCCTGAGCGGGCCAACCTGCGTGAGCTGGTGGAGTCGGTGGTGCGCATATTCGAAGGCGTGGCACGGCAGAAGGGTTTGCCACTGTTGCTGGATTTCGACCTCAAGGCCAGTTGCGATGTGTTAATCGACCCGCTGCGTTTCAAACAAATACTGTCCAATTTGTTGAGTAACGCTATCAAGTTCACTGACGAAGGCGAGGTACGCTTGAGCGTTCAGGCAGTACTGAGCGCGTGCGGTGAGCGCCTGGAAATTCATGTTCAGGTGAATGACACCGGTATCGGCATTTGCGCCGAGGATCAAGCGCTGTTGTTCAGCCAGTTCGGCCAGGCCCGCAATAATCATCAATCGGCGCGGGGTGGTTCGGGGTTGGGGTTGGTCATCAGCCGTACCTTGTGTGAAATGATGGACGGGCACTTGCACCTGACCAGTCTGCCGGGCAAGGGTACGCAGATTGATATCCGCCTCGATCTTCTGATCCTGCAACCTGTGCCCGCTGCCGAACGGTCGGCCGCTAAACTCCCGGACCAGATGAGCGTGCTGAACATCCTGGTGATCGACGATTACCCGGCCAACCGATTGCTGCTCTCTCAGCAATTGTCCTACCTAGGGCATAGCGTCAGCGACGCCGAGGACGGCGCCCATGGCCTGCGTGCCTGGCGAAATGACCATTTCGATGTGGTGATCACTGACTGCAACATGCCGATGATGAACGGCTATGAACTGACGCAGGCCATCCGTTACGAAGAACAGTCATCAGGGGTGCAACCTTGTCTGATCCTCGGACTGACCGCCAATGCTCAGCCAGAAGAAAAAGACCGCTGCCTGGCGGAAGGGATGGATGACTGTCTGTTTAAACCGATCAGCCTGAGTGACCTGAGTATTCGACTCGCCTCGGTGGAGTCTGTGGCGGAGTCATCGCGTAAAGGCGCCGTGAGCCCGTTTGTAGAGGGCGGCATCAACCTTAGCAGCCTGCGCCAACTGAACGGTGGCGATCAAGCCGCGACTAGGAAGTTGCTGAGGAGTCTGGCCAGCAGCAACGAAAAGGACATGTTGCTGCTCATCAAGCTGTTCGGTGAGCACGACCTGTCAGGCCTTTCCGGTCTCGCTCACCGGGTCAAGGGCGCGGCGCGGATTATCAAAGCGGGCGATCTGAATCAGTGTTGCGAGCAATTGGAAGAGGTCTGCAGGGGGGAGGACAATGCCGCCCTGACAGAGACCGTGGATGCCTTGCAACAAGCGATGGAGCGATTGGGGCATACGCTGGAGCAGCAGATAGCTGATCCGGAAACGGTCGAGAAGCGTGGCAGCGTTGACGTCGATTAGAAGCCAGTCGCGCCGCAGGAAAACTCCTACATTGACAAGGAATTTTCCTAAAGATTTCTGTTGGTTCGGCCCGGAAAATCGGTGCAATACTCTAAAAGTGAACGGTATCTATGCCCATGCTCCCCCTTCGCATACTGGTACTTGCCAACCAGACTTCCAGCGGTTCAAGGTTGGCCAGCCGCCTGCGCCAAGCCGGGTGCCAGGAAGTCTTTGTGGCAACTGAGAGCGTGCAAGCTCTAGCGTTCCTCGAACAGACCGGTGCAGTGGATATCACGTTGTGCGATTTGCCTGTGGAGAGTGCGGATGCTCAGGCTCTTCTGCAGATCATGAGCCGATCCGGGCTAACAGGGTCGATCATCAGTCGTACGTTGTCGATCGATATGCTCAGTGTGATGGCGCAACTGATTTCGACTCTCGGCAATTCCAGCAAGCCTTTGCAACCCGGGACGTCACAGCTTTTGCTAGCCAAACACTTGAACCAGCCTGTTAACGAATTGGGTTTGCTGCCTGTCGCTCCGGCCACTGAGGAGGAGGTTCGTCGAGCGCTCGCCGGCCATCAACTGCATACGTACTTTCAGCCCAAGTTCAATCTGCAGACGGGTGAGGTGTACAGTGTTGAAGCGCTGGCACGTTGGCACCATCCGTTCAAAGGGGTCTTGCCACCGTCGATGTTCATGCCAGTTATCGAACGGTGTGGATTGCTCGATGAGTTGCTGTTCCTGCAGTTGGAACAATGCTTGAGGCTCCAACACAAGGCAATCAAACAGGGGGGGGATCTGAATGTCGCGCTCAATCTGCACGCGGGGCAACTGGTCAAACCGGAACTCACGAGCCGGATTCAGAGCATCTTGATGGCGCATGATCTACCGGGTTCGGGGCTGACCTTTGAGTTGACCGAAACGGGATTGCTCGAAGAACCGGTGATCAGCCTGGAAAGCCTGGTGCGCCTGCGAATGATGGGCTGCAGCCTGTCTATCGATGATTTCGGTGCGGGTTTTTCTTCGCTGCAGCGGCTGTGCCAGTTGCCGTTCAACGAAATTAAACTCGACGGGGAGTTCGTGCGCGGACTGGAAAACGACCCACGTCGTCGCGCTGTGATCAGTAGCACGCTGGCACTGGGCGAGGCGCTGGGGATGTCGGTAGTGGTCGAAGGGATCGAAACCGAAGACCAACGCAAAGTGCTATTGGAATTGGGTTGTAAGCAAGGGCAAGGCTACTTGTGTGCACGGCCCATGTCGGCGGCCAGTCTATTGAACTGGTTGGAGCTTCACCGAGGCTTTACGACCAGTTGTTGAGCGCGCAACTCAATACGCAATACTTTAAGCACTCATAAGGCGCATAACGTCCGCGAGCATTTATTACATCACCGGTTGCGTTTTTTCGTGACTGAAAAGGTCTGCTGATATTCGCTATTTGGGAAATTTCCTACAAATAGAGGGAAATTTCCTGACTTAACCTATGTGCGAAGTTGAGAGCATACACGCATGAGGTTCCTTTGTGATTGCCGCGAGCTAAGTTAACGAAGTTTGATTTTTATCGTCTGTGGGTGGCATTCGATATTTGTCAGCTAGTTAGTGGAACTACAACGGAATTTAAAGCGTACGTCATCACGCAATGTATGACGCTTATTTCGGAGTTTGGTTTCAACCAAATTAAAGTCATGAATAAAATCTATTCTGTAGTTTGGAATTCGTCGATGGGCTGCTGGATGGTGGTTTCTGAACTGGTTGCGGCCAAAGGCAAGAGCGCGCGATCTAGGTGCTTCTCCGGCGTAGGCAATTCGTCGGGGGATTCGGCATGGAAGACTTCCCTTGGGTACGGAATTTTGCTGAAAGCTTCAGCGACGGCCTTAGTCTTGGCGCTGCCGTTAACGGGACATGCCTCAACCATATCCACAAACGGCGGAGCAGCCTGCGTCCCCGGTACCTTTTCCGGTGCAGACGGTACGACCCGCACCCAAACTGGGGCGGATGGGAATGGATATTATTCGACGGTTGCCGGTTGTGCGGCCGATGGACAGGCCAAGTTTGCCGTAACCCTGTTTGGCGCAGCTTCGCAAGCGCTTGGAGACTATGCCTCCGCGTTTGGCGTCTTGAGCCAGGCAGCAACTAGAGCGACCGCTGTCGGCACTCAAGCCACCGCATCCGCATCAGATTCTATTGCAATCGGCATACTCTCAAAAGTTTTATCGAGCGCTACTGGAGGTATAGCAGTTGGCTCTGGCGCCAATGTTGCTTCGAGCGCTACTGCAGGTATAGCAGTTGGCTCTGGCGCCCAGGCCAATGGTCCTTTCGGCATTGCGCAGGGTTACAGGGTTATCAGTGGCGCAACCGGCCAGAACGTTGCAATCGGTTCGAGCGGCACCACTGCTAATGCCGGTGGGAGTAGTAGTGGTGCAGTGGCAATCGGGATTAATGCAAGAGCGTTAGGCGATGGCGCGGTATCGATGGGGGGCGGTAACATTGCGGCAGGCGATCCGACCTTTACGACCGCTAGCAGTGGCGCCGTTGCCATCGGCTATGGAAATACCGCGTACGGTAAAGGTTCGTTGGCACTTGGAAATCTCAGCAATGCGGCCGCTGCAGGCGCCGTGGCGCTGGGCGATACTGCAGTGGCTAAAAATACCAACGATGTTGCCTTAGGTTCGAAGTCAACTACAGCTGCTCCGCATACCGGTACTACTGCGCAATTTGGTGGTACTGCAGCTGGCGTGCAGGCAGCTGCTTCTACCAATGGTGTGGTGTCGGTGGGTGCTGCAGGTACTGAGCGCCAGGTCCAGAACGTTGCGGCAGGCGTGATTTCTGCCACCAGCACCGACGCAATTAACGGCTCTCAGCTGAATTCGGTCTTAACCGGCGTCAACAACCTGGGCACAACAACCGCAAGCACGCTGGGCGGCGGCGCGATCTACAGTTCAGCGACTGGCAATATCACCGGCTTCAGCCAGCCGATCAATAGTATCAGCACTGCCGGTGCAGTGACTGGGCCTACAGCGCAGACGACAGTTGCCGCTGCCTTGACAGCGCTCAACACCAATGTTGATAACACGGCCAATATCGCAGTCAAATACGATGCCAGCGGCGGCACCAAGATCACTTTGGGTGCAACGGGTGGCGCGGGAGCAGGTGCTCCGGTGACGATCACCAACCTGGCAGCGGCGACATTGAATGCTACCAGTACGGATGCAGTGAACGGGTCGCAGCTGTTTGCCACCAACACCACCGTCAATAGCATCAACAACGGCGCGGGCATCAAATACTTCCACACCAACTCAATTTTGGCCGACAGCAGCGCCACCGGTACCAACAGCGTTGCAGTAGGACCCACCGCAAGCTCCACTGCCACTAACGCTGTAGCGCTGGGCAATGGCGCTACCGCAGGCACGGCTAACTCGGTTGCTTTGGGCAGTGGCGCGACGACTGCCGCCGCCACCGCCACGACCAGCGTGGTAATCAATGGCACCACTTACACTTACGCGGGTATAGCGCCTGTAGGCGTATTGAGCCTGGGCAGCCTGGGTAGTGAACGCCAACTGAGCAACGTCGCAGCAGGCCAAGTCACCGCTACCAGCACCGATGCAGTGAACGGCAGCCAGTTGTTCTCCACCAATACTGCCGTCAATAGTTTGGGCACTACGCTGAATAACATCAGCAATGGTGCGGGCATCAAGTACTTTCATTCCAACTCGACCCTGGCCGATAGCACTGCTACGGGGACCAACAGCGTTGCGGTAGGACCTACCGCAAGCTCCACTGCCACCAACGCTGTAGCCCTTGGCAATGGCGCTACGGCAGCGTCGGCTAACTCTGTGGCCCTGGGCAGCGGCTCTTCCGCCACTGGCACGACGCTGGGCACCGCTGCGTATGGCGTCGGCGGCACTGCCACCACTGGCGGGGAAGTCAACGTGGCTAATGGTACTAATGGTCGTCGCATTACTGGCCTTGCTGCAGGCGCTAATGCGACTGACGCTGTAAACGTCAATCAACTGAATAAAACCGGCCAGGATACGGCGGCAGCCTTGGGCGGCGGCGCTGCGGTCAACGCGACAACCGGTGCGTGGACGGCACCGAGCTACACAGTGCAGGGCAGTCAATACAATAACGTCGGCGGAGCCATTGGTGCGGTCGACGGTAATCTGACGACTCTCAACAACAGCATCAGCAACGGTTCTGTCGGAGTGGTGCAACGCACCAGCACGCCGGATGAGACTGTACTGACCGCAGCGGGCGGTGACGCTGCAGCGCCTGGTGCAGCACAGAAGCTGAGCAACTTGGCGGCGGGCACCTTGTCGGCGACGTCTACCGATGCGGTTAATGGTTCACAGCTGTTTGGAACCAACACCCAGGTCTCCAACCTGGGCACTGCAACGGCCAGCAACCTGGGTGGTGGGGCAACTTATGACCCTGTCACTGGTACGGTCAGTGCACCGAGCTACACAGTGCAGGGCAGTCAATACAACAACGTCGGCGGAGCCATTGGTGCGGTCGACGGTAATCTGACGACTCTCAACAACAGCATCAGCAACGGTTCTGTCGGAGTGGTGCAACGCACCAGCACGCCGGATGAGACTGTACTGACCGCAGCGGGCGGTGACGCTGCAGCGCCTGGTGCAGCACAGAAGCTGAGCAACTTGGCGGCGGGCACCTTGTCGGCGACGTCTACCGATGCGGTTAATGGTTCACAGCTGTTTGGAACCAACACCCAGGTCTCCAACCTTGGCACTGCAACGGCCAGCAACCTGGGTGGTGGGGCAGCTTATGACCCTGTCACTGGTACGGTCAGTGCACCGAGCTACACAGTGCAGGGCA